>JAJRCS010000047.1 GCA_028678815.1 Methanomicrobiales archaeon
GGCCGAGGGGATGACCACCACCCCCCCGCCCCCCGGGGTCTCGCGCCACATCTCCCGCCAGGGGGCATGGAGGGCGTCCCCGCTCCCGATGGCGGCGATCCCCTTCCTCCGGCACCCCGCGAGGATGGGGCCGGGGACCATGGTCCGGGAGGAGGCGATGGAGAACCGGGAATGGATGTGGAGGTCGGCGTCGAGGAGCATGGCTCACCCGATGTACCGGAGGGCGTCGTCGTCCCCGGCCCGCTCGCTCTCGGCGAGCTTTGCGATGAACTGCTCCATCTCGGCGGCCCGGGTCTGGAGCTGGCTCCCGTCCACCTCGATCCCGATGAGCTCCGAGAGGACCGTGAGGAGGCCCGAGGCCGCCCGGGGGTCCACGAGGTACCCGCTCGTCTCCCCCATGAGACAGACGGCATCCATCCCCCTCAGGAGGGAGAGGCCGAGGAGGAGCCCGGAGGCCCCGATGATCCCGCCCGGGGGCTCGTCCCGGTTGAACTCGCCCCCCGCGGCCTCGACGGCCGGCCGGAGCTCCTCCCGGTTCACCGCCGAGAGGACCCGGGGGCCGGAGACGAGGTGTCCCACCCCGTACCCCCCGAGGGTGAAGATGCGCTTCACCCCGAGGTGCTCGGCGGCATCCAGGTAGGCATCGGCGAGGAGGTAGTGCCCCTCGGCCGAGGCGCTCTGGTAGTCCCCGACGAGGAACGCGATTTTCTTCTCCCCCTCGTGGAGGAAGATCTCGTTCCGGGCCAGGCGTGCGACCCCGTCCCCGCCTATGATGACCTGGGGCGGGAAGAAAATGGAGTAGATATCGGCGACCTTCTCGGCACGGAGCTCCTGGATGAGGTGCTCGGCCACGAGCTTCCCCACGTGGCCGATACCGGGGAGCCCCTCGATGAGGATATCGGCGCTCCCTGCCTCCTCCCGGAGCCAGTGGATCTCTATCTCGTCCATCCCCGGCTCAACCTCCGGTACCTCCCCTTCCGGTCACCGGGAGAGAACCGGGCAGGGTGGGCGGTCCGGGTGGGGTCCCCGCAGGACGGGCAGGTGGGGGAGAGGGTGTAGCTGGAATCGGCAGGGCAACGCCTGAGGCGGCCGGTCATGGGATCAGCTGGCCTTCTGCTTGCGCACGAACTTCCCGGTATCGCCGGACTTCTCCATGACCCGGATGGCGGCCTGGGCCGACTTCTCGATGGCCTTCTCTGCCAGCTTGTAGTCGGGGGCGGTGACCTTGATCCGGTAGATGGGTGCGCCGACGTAAAGGAGCTCGATATCCACGTCGTCGATCTTGGTGATCGCAGCCTTGAGGGCCTTCCGGATCACGCTCACCCCGTCAGACTTTGTGGAGGTGAGGTGGAGGTTCCCCGAGATGGTGACCCGGGGGATCCGGACATTCTCCCCCGCGACCCGGAGGAAGGCCGGCCGGGCTGCCGGGGGGATGGCGGACTTCTCGAAGACCTTCTCCCCCTCGATGACGGTGTCCTCGAAGGCACGGTAGAACCGGGTGTAGTCCTTCCGGAGGGCCTCCTCGATGGCCTGGGCGGGGACCCCGGACTCCTCGGCGACGAAGCCGATCCACTTGTGGGCCTTCTGCTCGTTCTTCCACTCCTGGATCTTCTCGCGCCGCTGGTGCTCGTTGACATCCTTCAGGGAGAGGTCGATGTGCCCGCGGCTCCGGTCCACGTGGAGGACCTTGCAGACCACCTTCTGCCCCTCCCGGACATGGTCCCGGATGTACTTGACCCAGCCCTTCGCGATCTCGGAGATGGGGATGAGGCCCTGCCGGCCCCCGTACTCGTCGAGCCGGACGAAGGCCACGAAGTCCCTCACGGCATCGACGGTGCAGACGACCAGTTCCCCTTCCTCGGGCCAGTCCCGCTCGGGCATGGATTCACTCGATCTCGGAGAGGATCTCGGCGGTGATCTGCGCCTTGCCCCCCGCCGGCTCGGCGAGGACCTTCCCGCAGACGATGCAGTCCACCACGGTGGACGCCTTGCCGAAGATAACCTGCTCGTTCTCGCAGTCCGGGCACTTCACCCGGTAGAACCTGCTCCGGTTCTCACGATTCAGTCGGACCATCAGTCTCACTCCGTGAGCTCGAACTTGGAGAGCCGGAACCCGGGCCGGAGGTGGGCCTTCTTGCACTTCGTGCACCGGTAGCGGACGTTGATCTTCTTCGTCGGCTTGTCGCCGCCGGGGACCTTGGAGAACTTGCCCATGTTCCCGACCTTTCCCCTCCGCGCCTTCTGCCGGTCGATCCAGTGGAGACCCCGGGTCTTGCCCTTCTTGACCCTCTCCACCTCATGGATCTCGTGCTTGCGGCAGAAAGGGCAGTATGTGTTGAATTTCACCGGCATCTTCATGATATTGGCTCCTTTCCCTCGTAACGAGTACCATAATTATTCACCGGGCATGCTATTTAAGGATATGCGATGACCGGTCCGGCCCGTGTCGTGCCCCCGTCAGGAGCTCCCCTCCGGCCGGCTCCCCGGCGGCCTCATCACATCCATCGCGATGTTCCGGTCCACGAGGACCCCGGCATTCTTCTCCGGGAGGGTGACCAGGTCCTCGGCCTTCAGGTGGTAGATCCGGCCGTCGACCCCCATGAAGGGCTCCATGTCCGAGAGGACACGGACGAGGACCATGGCCTCCTCCGGGGGCAGGGCTGCCAGGGGGAGGGCCCCGGCCGGGGGAGCCTCACCGGAGGGCGGTGCACCTGCAGGGAGGGCGAGCCTCGGGGCAGTACCGGAGAGGGTGGCCTTTCCCCTCGCCAGCTCCCGGACGATCCCGTCGAACATCTCCCGCTCCTCGGGGAGCATCTTCTTCAGCTCGTCCCGGTTGGTGGCATCGGCCTCCACCTGGACGAGGGCGAGGGAGAGGATCTTCCGGGACCGGATCCGGAAGATGTCCCGGGAGATCTCCCGGATCGCCTTCACCTCCTCGATGAGGGCCTGGGCCTCGTCCGAGAGGGGATCGCTGCAGCTGTAGACCTGCTCCTGGAGGGTGGCAAGGTGCCCGCGGATCCCCTCGTAGAGGGTGGCGGGGACCTCGGAGAGCCTCCCGCTCTCCCGCTCGTTCAGGATGATGATCCGGAGGTCATCGAGGGGCATGGTCGGCCTCCCCGGCGATCTCCGCGAGCCCCCGGGCGCAGAGGAAGACCGCGAGGGCCTCCGGGACCGCCGAGGTCCCCATCCCGAGCTGGTAGCTGTTCCCGAGCATCTCCATGGAGATCTTCATCCCCGTATCCACCTTCACCTTCCGGTCGGAGAAGACCACCGCGTCCACCAGGGGATCGAAGGCAGCGAAGTCCCCGAGGGGTATGGGGGTGACCCGGAGGCCCGATCCCCCGTGGAGGGTCGTGGGCAGCCGGATGAGCCTCCTCGTGTCGGTGGTGACCGGTTCGTCGGCGAGGGCCGCCCGGGACCGGAGGAGCTCCCGGAACTTCCCGTCCTCCTTCCCGGCGATGGCGGAGAACACCTGGTTCGTGAGGAGGGGGGTAGAGTCGCCCTTCCCGAGCCCAACGAGATAGGCATCGATGGCATCGAAGAACCGCGGGGCCCGCTCCCTGCTGATACCCGGGATCCCCATGAGCTCCTCCACCCCCTTCTCCCGTCCCAGCCCCTTGAGCCAGAGAAGGTACTCGGAGATGGTGGATATATATCTCTCCTTCCAGCCGGGAAGGTGCCCGGCCGCCGAACCGGAGAGGAGCCAGGGCGGGTCTATCCCGATGCCGCAGACATAGTCGATGAGCTCCCGGCGCTCCTGGCTCCCCCATCCCCGGACCCCGATCTCCCGGACATGGACATGGTATCCCCGGCCGCCCGAGAAGACGAGCTGGATGTTCCGCCCGGCGAAGCCGAGCTCACCGGTGAGCATCCCGAGGAGCTTCTCCGTCTCGAGCTTGACCCGGTCGAGCATCAGCCGGTACGGCCCCCGCATGAGGTGGTCGGCGTCCAGGTCGAAGATGAGGTCCGCGCCCGTCCACCCCTTCTCGGCCATGGTACCGGCCCCCGGGGCAACGTAGTAGGCGCTCGAGTAGAAGGCATGCTGCGGCACGATGGACCGGATGTACTCTCCCATCTCCCCCGCCGTGCCGAAGCCCATGTGCCGGCGCATCCGCACCTCGGGGGAGTCGGGGTCAAAGAGGATGAACCCGAACTCCCGCTCCCCCACCGAGGGCGGGGCCTGGACCCGTTCCTTCCGGTAGTACTCGGCGAACCGCTGCCTGAGGAACTCGGTGGTCGCGGGCTTCATGCGAGATCCTTACCCATATAGGGCCCTGCCCGCTCATAGCCCCTCTGCCGGTAGTAGGGCCGGACCCCGATCCCGGAGAGGACGGCCAGCCGCCGGAAGCCCCTCTCCCGGGAGAGCTCCTCCGCCCGGTCGAGGAGGAGCCCGCCGTACGAGCGGTGCTGCCACTCCTGCGCCCCCGCGCCCTTCCCGAGGGGGACCAGGGGACCGTACACGTGGAGCTCCCGGAGGAGGGAACTCCCCGCAGGGACCGCTTCGCCCGGCTCCCCCGGGAACCGGAGCCGGGCATAGCCGATGAGGGCATCCCCCGCGACAACGGAGATGAAGTGCTCCGTGCCGCCGCAGCAGTCGTAGGAGAGCACCTCCAGGGCAGGGGTCCCCCCGGCAGGCCGCCTGCCGGCCTCCCGGCAGCGGATGCACCGGCAGGAGCCCCCGAGCTCCGCGAGGCGTGCCCGGGCCAGCTGCCGGAGGTTCCCGTGGATCGAGCCGGCGGTGATGAGCTTCGCCGGGATGTCCCGCTGGATCCGCTGGATCCGGACATACGGCGGGACCATGCCCTTCGCCCGGGCGACCAGGTCCACGAGTACCGGTTCAGGGAAGGGCGCGTACTCCCCCCGGTCATACATCTCCTCGATCCCGGATCCGGGGGTGACCAGGGTGGGGTAGATCTTCAGGAAGTCGGGCCGGAGTCCCTCGTCGGAGAAGAGGGCCCGGAACATCCCCTCGTCATCTGCGAGGGTGGCGCCCGGGAGGTTGGGCATCACGTGGAACCCCACCTTGAACCCGGAGTCACGGAGGAGCCGGTTCGCCTCCACGGCATCGGCGAGCCTGCAGCCCCGCCGGTTCAGGTCGAGGATCCGGTCCTCCGTGTGCTGGACCCCGAGCTCCACCTTGGTTACCCCGAGGGAGAGCATCCTCTCCACGTGCTCCCCCCGGCACCAGTCGGGCCTCGTCTCGAAGGTCATGCCCACGCACCGGACGGGAGCCCTCTCGTTCTCCTCCGCGATGGCCTCGAAGGAACCCGCGGCCGGGGGGCTTCCCCCGCCCGCGTCGTTCATGGCCCGGAGGCACTCCGACACGAACCAGCGCTGGTATTCGGGGTCCCGTGCGGTCATCGTCCCCCCCATGACGATGAGCTCGGCCTTGTCCACGTGGTGCCCGAGGGCCCGGAACTGGTCCAGGCGCGCCCTCACCTGCGCGTACGGGTCGTACCCGTGCTCCCGGGCCCGGAGGGCCGCGGGCTCCTCCCCGGTGTAGCTCTGGGGGGTCCCGAAGGGGTGGTCGGGGCCCCCGGGGCAGGGGAGGCACTTCCCGTGGGGGCAGGGGGCAGGGGAGGTCATGACGGCGACCGGGGCGACCCCGGAGAGGGTCCGGGTGGGCTTGAGGAGGAGGAGGTCCCTGAGCCGCTCGCGCTCCTCCGGGAGGGCAGCAGCGAGGATGGCGGAGTTCTTCGGGATGACCGGGGAATGGTGGGCCCGGCAGATCTCAATCTTCACGAGTTCAAGGTTCGCAGGAGAGGGAGGATGAGTAGAGAGGCGGGAGATGATCTCCCGACAGAGGGTGAACTCATCCATGGATTACTGTTCAGCGGCGACGCGTCCTGTTGCCGCCTCGGGGCTCATCTCCACCATGGACGGGCGGTGGCCCCTGATGTGGGTGACGATCTCATCCCCGAGGGTGAGGATGGCCTTCTTGTGGAGGATCTTGTTCTTGTGGATGTGGACCGGTGATATGGTCAGAGCATTGTACCTGTCCGTGAAGATTTCATCAGAAGTGAGGTTCTCGTAATATTTCTTTACATGAATGAGTAACATATGTAAGTGGAGCAACTCTTCCTTCTGCACGCTATCACCATCTTTAACTCTACTGTCCGTTCCTACATATAATTTATTGGTGATCTTTATATTGCAAATCTCACGGGCCTGGGGAGTGCTCCTGGGGCTCGCTGTGGGGGACGCGTTTGGTGCGCCCCTGGAAGGGCACCCTCCCCCGTCGAGGCCGGTCACGGAGATGCCCGAAAGGGGTGCATATACCGATGACACCCTCCAGGCCCTTGCCCTCGCCCGCTCCCTGGTGGTCTCCCGGGGATTCTCGCCTGAGGACTGCATGGCCCGCCTCCTGGAGGGGTTCCGGGAATACCCGCAGTTCTA
>JAJRCS010000061.1 GCA_028678815.1 Methanomicrobiales archaeon
GGGGCTGATCCCGATGCTCTCCACCGTCACGTCCGAGGCGTCGGCATCGGCGATGGATGCGAGGACGAAGGGCGCGCAGATGAGGGCGAGGGCAGCCAGGGCCCGGAAGAAGGTTCCACCCATGTACGGTGATCTCCTCTCAGCACTGTCGGTTCCCTTTGTATTTGGCACTATTCCTGCCTCCCGGGGAGAGGGGGGGTGACGGTCAGGGCTCCCTCTCCCGGAGCCTCATCCACTCCTCGAGGTAGCGGACGAGGGAGAAGGCGCCGTCGGTGGTGGGGTGGACCTCGAGGAACTCGTCGAAGTCCTGGACCGTGCACCCCGTGCGCATGAGGAAGGAGAGGTACGAGGCGACGATGGCGGCACCGGGGGAGGCGAGGGCCGCCGAGAGGATCCTCCCGTCCCCGGGGGAGGCGCGGATCCCCGTGTAGCCGGTGTTCCCCGAAGGTACCGCCCAGAAGGAGAAGGGTCCGGCCGGCGAGGGACATCCCACCCCGGCCGAGGGCCCGTCTTCCAGCGAACACCAGGCGAACTCGTTCATCAGGGTGAGGGACTGGGGGATGCACCGGTAGTCCATCAGCCTCTCCCTGCCGAGGATGTTATCGGCCGCGACGAGCCCCTCCATCCGGGCCACGGGGGTAAGGTACGGGGGGCCGGTGACGTCCCCGGCCGCATAGACCCCGGGGATACTCGTCTGCATATGATCATCGACGAGCACCTCGCCCTGGGATCCCTTCTCGGGGCCATGGATCATCCCCGAGTTGGGGGTGAGCCCGGTCGCGAGGAAGACCCCGTCGGCCGCCATCTCCCGCTCGCGGCCCTCTCCGCCGACAACCACCGCCTCAGCACGCCCCGATCCTTCGATCCGGGAGAGCGGGGAATGCTCGCAGATCTCGACTCCCTCGAGCTCCCGCAGCGCCTGCTTCATGAGGTGGGGATCCAGCCCCTTCAGGAAGGTGCTCCTCGCGAGGATGGTCACCTCCGCCCCGAAGGCATGGAAGATGTGGGCGAACTCCGCGGCCATCACCCCGCCTCCCGCGACGGCGATCCGGGCCGGGAGCTCCTTCCAGGCCGGGAGGGTGTGGGCCGTGACGACACCCGGGAGATCGATCCCCTCCACCCGGGGGATCACCGGCCGGGACCCGGTGGCAGCGAGGACCGCCTCGGCCTCCACCGGCTTCCCGTCGATGGAGGGGGTGCGGCCGTCGAGGCTCCCCTCGCCCCTGACCACGGTGACCGGGCCCGAGGACCTGGTCTCCTCGTCGAGGACCCGGGTGATGGTCGCCTGGATCTTCCCCATCTCGGCGATGAGTCTCCCGTAGGAGACCCCCGGGGGCTCCCGGTCGAGGATCCCGAGGCCGTGCAGGGTGCGGGCATAGCGGAGGGTCCGGGCAACGTCCGAGAGGGCGCAGACCACCATGCAGCCATGGTGGAGGCACTGGCCGCCGAGGCCCCCCCGCTCCACGAGGGTCACCTCCCGCCCGGCCCGGGCGAGACGCATGGCGGCGAGGCGCCCGGCCGGCCCCCCGCCGATGACGAGGATCATGGGATCAGAGGAGCTCGGCGCCCGTGTCCATGGGCTCGGTGAGGACGACGCCCGTGACGGCGTTCAGCTCCACGAATTTCTTCCCCTTGAACTGCCAGACCGGGACATGGACGAGCTCGAGGTCGATTTCTATGTCCTTCTTCTCGGGCTTGAAGACCCGCTCCTCGTAGAAGATGGTGTCCCCCTTCGCCTGCTTGATCCGGACCTTCTGGGTAAGCTCGTCGATGACCCGGTTCCGGAGCTTCTCCTCTGCCTCGGGCTTCTGGACCATGGGCTTGAGGACCACGGCCGAGACGGGGACGGGGGAGACCTCCACCTGGCCGAGCTCCTCTGAGGTCTCGGCCCCGTTGATGGCATTGATGGCCCCCTTCTTGTCGGCATTGAAGGTGACCACCTGGGTCCCGTACCCCTTCTGGCCGCTGCTCCGGTAATGGTACCGCCAGTAGGGTATGAACCGGAGGGTGGCGCCCCCACTCTCCCCGGAGATGGCCCGGGCACGCTTCTCGTCCACCTTCACCGGGACATGGGGGAGCTCGGGGCCCAACGCCTCCATCGCCGGGGCAGCAGCGGAGATGGCCGGCCCGGCTTGCCCGAGCTCGAGGTCGAGCCGCTCCCCCAGCACCGAGGCCGCGGCGGCCCGGCCCGCGTACTCCTGGAGCTCCGCGATTCCCCACCGGGTGCAGTTCCCGGTTCTCACCGTCTCGTTCAGGGTGAAGAGGAGCTTCCGGCTCGTCACCTCCTGGTCCTCGACCCGGCACCGGTAGTTCGTCCGGTCGAACTGCCCGATCTCCGAACCCTGGTCTGAGATCTGGACGATGATGCACTCCCCGGCGCCGATGGCCGAGAGGTCCAGGGGCCGCTCCAGGTCCTCCACCTCGTACGAGGCCGCTTCCAGGATGCGCCGCACTGCCTCCCGGGCACGATCTCTCATCTCGCTGTCCATGCACACACTTCGGATGCATAACTATAGAACATTTCTTCTTCCGGATCCGGCATGGCCGACGGGAGGAGAGGACCTCCGGCCGGCCCCACCCGCTTCCCCGGCTCCGGGGCGTGGGGGCGACACCCTTATCAGAGAACCGGGGGAAAGTACCGGTACAGGAGCAGAAGGACCAGATGAGACACAACCCCCGGAGGGAGACCTGCGGATCCTCCCTCAGGTTCATCAACAGCCGGATCGAGGACCTCTCCATGGAGGTCACCTGGAATCCCGCCGGGAACACGGGGAAGATCGTGTACAACCTCTCCCTCGTGCCCACGGAGAAGCTCGAGGCCGGCATCTCCCTCTTCCGGAACGCCTACCGGGCCGGCCTGTCGGTCTCGGACCGGGTCCGGTTCTTCGACGAGGGCACGACCCTCGAGGGCCTCACCATCCCGCCGGGCTTCACC
>JAJRCS010000064.1 GCA_028678815.1 Methanomicrobiales archaeon
GGGGGTGGGGGGGGGGGGTTGTGGCGGAGCGGCTCTGGCGCCTGCGGCAGGACGGGGACCGGGTCATCTACGCCGGGCCGAAAGGACAGGAGGTCCGCCACTACCTTGCCCTCGACGAGGACCTTCCCGCGATCCTCTCGTCGGTGGATCGTGACCCGGTGATCCACCGGTCCATCGCAGCCTGCCAGGGTCTCCGGATCCTCATGCAGGACCCCTGGGAGATCCTCGTCTCCTTCATCTGTGCCACGAATACGAACATCCCCCGGATCCGGAAGATGATCGCCTCCCTCGCCCGGTGCTTCGGCGCATGGGTTCCTGACTCGGTTGAACCCCAGTACAGCTTCCCCGCGCCGGAATCCCTCGCCGGGTCCTGCGGAGAACATCTGGGGCCCTGCCGGCTCGGGTACCGGGACCGGTACATCGCCGGGACCGCGGCGAGGGTCGATGCGGACCCCGGCATCCTCGGGAGGATACGGGGGCTCCCGTATCCCGAAGCGCGGACCGCCCTCCTCTCCTTCCCCGGCGTCGGGCCAAAGGCCGCCGACTGCATCCTCCTCTTCGGGTTCCACCGGCTGGAAGCCTTCCCGGTGGACGTCTGGATCCGGAGACTCATGTACAGCCATTATCTCAAGCCCGCACCCGGATCGAGGGTACCCTCAGAGAAGGAGGACCGGAGGATACGGGAGTTCGGGCGGGAGTACTTCAGGGAGTACGCTGGGTACGCCCAGGAGTATCTCTTCTGCGCGAGGGAGCAGCTGGGGAGGGGACCGGTCAGGTCCCCTGGCTCCAGCCCTTCTGGTACTCGACCTGCTCGCCGGTGAGCTGGTCGATGGAGAGGCCGAGGGTGGCGAGCTTCCGGAGGGCGACCGCCTCGTCGATCTCCGGGGGAACCTCGTGGACCCCCGGTGCGAGCTCCCTCCCGTGGAGGGCGATGTGCCGGGTGCAGAGGGCCTGGAGGGCGAAGGAGAGGTCCATCACCTCCACGGGGTGGCCCATCCCCTTCGGGGTCGCGAGGTTCACGAGCCCCCCCTCGGCGAGGAGGTGGAGGGTCCGTCCGCCGAACCGGTAGCTGTCGATCCCCTCCCTCCGTACCACACTGTCCGCGTGCTCCTCGAGCCAGACCCGGTCGATCTCGACGTTGAAGTGCCCGGCGTTCGCGAGGATGGCGCCGTCACGCATGAGCCGGAGGTGCCGCTCGGCGATGACGCCGATATTCCCGGTGGTGGTGATGAAGATCTCCCCAACCCGGGCGGCCTCGTCCATGGTCATCACCGAGAAGCCGTCCATGTGGGCCTGGAGAGCGACCCGGGGGTCCACCTCGGTGACGATGACCCGGGCCCCGAGGCCGGCGGCCTTCCGGGCGAGCCCCTTCCCGCAGAAGCCGTAGCCGGCGATGACGACCCGCTTCCCTGCCATGAGGACGTTCGTCGTGATCATGATGGCGGTGAGGGCGCTCTCGCCGGTCCCGTGGACATTATCGAAGAACCGCTTCATGGGGGTGTCGTTCACGGCAAGGACGGGGAACGCGAGGGCTCCGGCCGCGGCCATGGCCCTGAGCCGGTGGACCCCCGTGGTGGTCTCCTCGCAGCCGCCGGTGATCCCGTCCAGGAGGTCCCTTCTCTTCGTGTGGAGGACGTGGATGAGGTCCATCCCGTCGTCGATGGTGATGGAGGGCCGGGCATCGAGGACCCGGTCGATGCCCCCGTAGTACTCCTCCACCGTTGCCCCCCGCTTTGCGTAACAGTGGACACCGAAGACCTCGTTCAGGGCTGCGGCGACGTCATCCTGGGTGGAGAGGGGGTTGCAGCCCGTGATATGGACCTCGGCCCCGGCCGCGGCGAGGGTCTCCACGAGGACTGCGGTCTTCGCCTCCACGTGGAGGGCCATCCCCACGGTGAGGGACGCGAGGGGCCGGCCCGCCTCGAACTCCTTCCGGATGGAGCCGAGGACGGGCATGTACTGCCGGGCCCACTCGATCTTCAGCCTGCCCGTGCTCACGCCGCTGCCCTCCTCAGGGCGAGGGGCCACCAGGGGAGGTCCCGGGGCCAGGCGGGTTCCCCGCCGGATGTCCTCTCCGGGATCAGCCAATAATCCTCAAGCCAGTAATCGCCGATGCCGGTGACGAGGCTCCCGTCACCCGTGCGCCAGCCCTGCCGCTCGCCGGAGAAGGAGAACTGCAGGCTGTCCCGGTACTCGTTCCCCGAGGGGCCGAAGACATCCCAGGCATTCCTGCCGGTGAGGGAGACGTGGATCGAGAGCTGCCCGTTCCCTTCGGAGGTATAGTCCGCGTAGGCCGGCCCCTGGTAAACCCAGCACCGCATCTCCGGGGATGCCCCGGTGTCCGTTCCCACACAGGGGGCAGGTATCACCCGGGTGACCGTCCCGAGCACCAGGTCCTCCGAATCAGCGGTTCTCGTCCGGATGGGTCCCCGGACCTTCGTGTCGAGGGAGAGGATCAGGGGTGCGCATCCGCAGCCGGGGTCTATCTCGCGGGCGGTGATCTCAAGCATGGTAAACTTCTCGGTCCCGATGAGGGAGACCTCCCATCCGGCAGGGACCCCCCCAAGGTCCCCGGACCCGATTCTCTCGAGGACCGCCGAGCTTTCCGCCCCCCTGGTTGGTACAGGGAGATACAGGGTCACGTTCCCGAGGAGAGCATCCGGGGTGATCTCCACCTGGTACTCATAGGTGCCCGAGAGCGTGGACCGGTAGCGGATCCCCATGTACGCCGACAGGGCTACCGCTCCGGCGAAGACGAGGGCCGCCACCACGAGGACCCCGAGCACCACCGATAGCGTTCTGTCCATCCTCTCACCAGCGTAAGGATTACCATTCATCCTACTAAACTCATGCGGGTATCGCCCCGTCCACAGGTGGGAGGGCACTGCTCCCAAAC
>JAJRCS010000135.1 GCA_028678815.1 Methanomicrobiales archaeon
CCCGTGGCCGACCTCGTGGACGGCGATGGTGATGAAGATCCCGAGGAGGACCGGGATGGTGAGGGGGATGAACTGGTTCACCCCGGGGATGACGAACCAGTTCCGCACCTCGAAGACCCCCTCGGCGGGAGGCGGGTTCGTCACCTCCATGTGGAAGGCGAAGAAGACGAGGGCGGTCATGGCGAGGGAGACCACCACCACCATGGCGATCCCGAGGGAGCCGTAGGCCCGGAGAAAGGTCGCGTACGGCCTGAACCGGTCGAAGAACCCGATGCTCCGGGACTTGATGGCCATCACGGGGCCGTAGAAGGTGATGATATCCTCCCGGATCCGCTTCGTCTTGATGTACCAGGCGGCGATCCCGTACACGACGAGGACCAGGAGGGCGACAGGGAGCCAGTCCACAGGTACCTTCTGCCCTGTTTCCTGATAAAGGATGAGTCTCCCGGCCGTTTACCCCGGGAAATCGGTCATCCTGGTCTGGTGAAGCTCGTCCACGAGGGCCCGGGTGGTGGCCCAGCTCTTCCGGGCAAAGGGCGGGGGGACCCGCTCCCGCAGAATGTACTCCTTCAGGAAGGCGATGGTCACGGGATCTGCCGGGTAACCGCTCCCGATCTCCCCGTGCTCCCGGGCGAGGTCGGAGATGGCCCGGTCCCGGAGGACCTTTGCCACGATGCTCGCCGCCCCGACGACCGGGTGGATCCGGTCGGCGCCGTGGACCGAGAGGATCCGGCACCGCCGGGTGAGGTAGCCCGCGACGGTCCTTCCGTACCGGCCGGCGTCCACGTCGCAGGCATCGAGGATGGCGAGGTCGGGCCCGAGGTCAGAGACGACGGCGGCATGGGCCCGGGCGATGCAGAGGTTCAGGGTATGGCCCGGCCGGGCATCGATCTCCCCCGGGGGCATCACCCTCGTCGCAACCTGGAACCGGGCGATGATCCCGGCGTAGATCTCCTCCCTCCTTCCCGGCGAGAGGGTCTTGGAGTCCCGGGCCCCGACGGCCGCGGCATCCCCGTCGCTCCCGCAGGCCACCGCCGCCACCACGAGGGGCCCGAGGACGGCCCCCTTCCCCGCCTCGTCCACGCCGCAGATCACAGGAGAAGCTATGGGCCCCCGGGTATTTCAGGATGATGGAGGGGAGGAGTGGGAAAAAGGTGGGTCCGGGGATTCACCCGGCCTTCAGGGAGTCGTGGAGCCCCTTCAGCTCGAGGAGGAGCCGGGGGTTGTGCCGGATGAGCTCCTTCACCAGGTTGAAGACCGAGAAGTCCTTCAGGTTCATCTTCGAGATGGAGTGGATGATGGTGTTGAGCTTCTCGTCGGAGAGGGTGATGAAGTACTCCTTGATCCGCCAGTTCCGCTCCAGGGTCTTCCCGAGCTTCGAGTCCCGCCAGGCCCGGTCATAGGCCATGAGGGCGGAGGAGGAGCAGTCCCCCGAGGAGATGCTCTCCGAGGCAACGCCGGCCGCGAGCCTCCCCGTCTTCATCGCGTTGTAGATCCCGCCCCCGGTCATGGGGTCGGCCAGCCGCGCCGCGTCCCCGACGACCATGAGGCCGTCGGCCACCGTGCAGGGGAGGGGCCGGCAGACCGAGACACCCCCGACGATGTACTCGATGGTCTTTCCCCCGGGGAACTGGGCCGCGACGAACCGGTCCAGGTAGTCCCTGGCCCGGTTCCCGTCACGGGACCTCCGGCCGGAGATCCCGATGCCCACGTTCGCCGTCCGGTCCCCCTTGGGGAAGACCCAGGCGTATCCCTCGGGGGCGACCTTGTTCCCCAGGTAGAAGACGGTCAGCCCCGGGTCGATGTCGATATCGGTGAGGATGTACTGGGCGCAGCTCATGAGCTCCCGAAGGGGGACGGCGGAATCGACCCCGCACCAGCGGGCGAACTTGGACTCGACCCCGTCGGCGGCGATGACCACGTCGGCCTTCACCTTCCTCGTCGTGCCGCAGGTCTCGAGGACCGCCCCCTTCACCGCCCCGTCCTCCACGATGGGCCCGGTCGCCCGGGTCTTCACGTGCACCTCGGCCCCCCGGGAGGCCGCCTGCCAGACGAGGTCCCGGTCGAAGATCTTCCGGTCCAGGATGTACCCGACCTTGGACCCGGCCATCTGCTGCTCGACGGTCATGGAGACCCCGTCGGGGGCGACGATCCGGGCGCCGTTGATCTCGGCCGAGATCCACCGGTCGTCGGGGGCGATGAACTCCTTTAAGACGTCCTTCCCGATCCCCTCGGCGCAGCGGACCGGGGCACCGATGGCCGGCCGCTTCTCCACGAGGCAGACCGAGTGGCCCGCACCGGCGAGCTCCCCGGCGGCTATCGCACCCCCGGGACCGCCGCCGATGACGAGGGCGTCATACCGGCTCTTCATCGCAAACCTCCAGGGCGCCGACGGGACAAACCCGGGCGCAGACCCCGCAGCTCCTGCAGGCATTATCAACGGTCAGGAAGGCGTCCACGAGCTCGAGGGCCCCCTCGGGGCAGACCGAGACGCAGGCCCCGCAGTAGCCGCAGCACTCCCTGTGTATCACAAGCATGGTGATCACATTGTCACGGGATTTCCAATAATCTTTACCCTGAACCCCGTGACGGGCAATCCATCCTGTCGGCGGAACGGGGAGGGGACGGGAGGCCCGGCAGGTGGCAGCGCGGGATCCCGGAAGAAAGCTACCCGGCGTGGCCGCCCCGGTCGTTCTTGCGGAGGTACTCCCGGATCTTCTCGGACTCGATCCAGCCCCGGTCGAGCTGGGTGATGATCCGGTCGATGATCCGGGCCTGCTGGATGATATTCTCGGAGGTGGAACCGCCCTCGAGGTCCGCAATGCCGACGATGACGGCGAGGGGGTTCCGGATATGGTCCCCCAGGATGGCCAGCTGCTCGATGTTCTTTTCGATCTGCCGGAAGGCCTTGGCCTCCACCTCCTCCATCATCTTCGTCGCCGTGATGTCCTTTCCCACGGACTGGAACTCGGCGAGGGAGCCATCCCCGTCGAAGATGGCCCGGTCGGTCCACTGCATCCACCGGACCTCCCCGGTGGGGAGGATCACCCGGTGCTCGATGGTCCCGACCGGGTTCTTCCGGGAGAGAAGGGAGAAGTGCTCCTTCACCAGGCCGGCGTCGGGGTCCGGGAGCCGGGGGATGAACCGCTTCCCGATGAGCTCGGCCCGCTCCGTCCCGAAGAACCGGAGGTACGCCTCGTTCGCGAAGATGTGGGTCCCGTCCGGGCGGAACCGGCTGATCATCTCGGTCTGGACCTCCACCACGGCGCGGTAGAGGGCCTCGCTCTTCTCCAGGGCCTCCCGGCTCCGGATCCGGGCGATGTTCACCCCGATCTGGTGGCCGATGGTCTCGAGGCTGTTCCTCGTGAGGGAGGGGAACTCGTCGAGGGACCGGGAGCACCCCACGAGCACGGCGATGATCTTCCCCTCGGTGATGACCGGGAGGAGTGCCATGGCCCGGATGCCCTCGGGGGAGAAGACCCCGGCGATGTGGGGATCGGCCGTCGCGGCATGGAGGAAGACGGCGTTCCCCGCGGCGAGCTCGGGCTCGAGGTCGGGGGGCATGATGCAGTTGAGCCGGGGCGGGTTCGAGAGGGAGAAGCCATGGAGCTGGGTGGGGTGGAAGGCGCGGGTATCCTCGTCAAGGATGCAGGCGAAGGAGGCGTCGATCCCCTCGACCCGGACCAGGGCGTCGGCGGCGAGCTGGAAGGCCTCCTCCATCCGGGTGACCTGGCCGAGGCGTTCGGCGAGCTTGTGCTGGACCCGGCCGAGGTCCTCGGTCTGCTTCTTCGCGGTGATGTCCCTCACCACGGCGAGGAGCCGGTTCTTCCCGCCGATCTTTGCCCTCTTCAGGTTTGCCTCCACCCAGAAGAGCCCGCCGGCCCGGTTCTTTGCCGGCCACTCGAAGCTCTGGGGCTCCCCGCCGGCCGCCCTCCGGAAGACCCCCTTCCCCCCGTCAAGGGCGTAGCCGTGATCCGCGTCGCTCAGGGCGTCCATGTCGAGGCTGCGGAGCTCCTCGACCGGGTAGCCGTACATATCGCAGGCCGTCTCGTTGGCATCCAGGATGCGCCCCGAGGTGGGGTCGATGATGAAGATCCCCTCGTTCACCGCCGAGAAGATCTCCCGGTAGTTGGCCTCCGAAGCGCGTAAAGCTTCGTCGGCGATCTTCCGGGCGGTGATGTCCCTCACCACGGCGAGGACCCGGGGCTCGCCCCATATGGAGGCGATCTGGAGGTTCATCTCGACCCAGAAGTGCTTTCCGGCCCGGTTCCTCGCCATCCACTCCACGAGCTGGGGTTTCCCGGCGAGGAGGTCGTCCTGGATCCACTCGAACTTCTTGACGGCATCCATCCTCGTGAAGGGGGCGATCCCGGCCGTGAGATCCTCGAAGCTCATCCGGGTGAGGTCCTCGGGGCTGAACCCGAACATCTCCGAGGCCTTCAGGTTCACCTCGGTGAAGCACCGGTCCTCGATGTCATAGATGAGGATGGCATCGCTCGCCCCGTTGAAGACGGTCCGGTAGTTCGCCTCGGACTCCCGGAGGACCTCCTCGGCCATCCTCCGCTCGGTGATGTCCCGCACCGTCTCGATGGCCCCCGCGAGCTTCCCTTCCCGGTCGATGAGGGGTGAAGCCTTGGCCCAGAGGTGGGCGCCCACCCCGTTCCGGAGGCGCGGGATGAAGGTCTCCCCGTAGATGATGGCGCCCTCGCGCCGGATCCACTCGTACCGGGCCTCGACCTCCGGCCGCTCCTCGAAGACGAGGTCGATGATGACCGGCCTCCGCTCACCGTAGAAGGGCTCGGCATAGGCATAGTCCCCCTTCCCGAGGACCTCGCCCTTGGGGACGCCGGTGAGGGTCTCGATGGCCCGGTTCCAGGCGATGACCCGCTTCTCCCGGTCGATGACGAAGGTGGCGTCGGGGAGGAACTCGATGATGTCAAGGAGCTCCTGCCGTTCCCGTTCCACCGCCTTCGCCGCCTCGATCCGATCCGTGATGTCTGCGATGGAACAGGCTATTTTCCCGTCAGGGAGGACCCCGGCCGAGACGAGGACGTCCCTCACCTTCCCGTCGGCACAGGTGATCCGGCCCTCGAGGCCCGCGATGCTCCGGGCCTCCCGGATCCCCTTCCGGAAGGCCTCCAGGGTGCCGGGGTCCTGCCAGAGGGGGGGGAACTCCCGCCCGGCGAGCTCCCCTGGCTGGAGGGCAAGGATCTGGGCGGCCATGGGGTTTGCATCGAGGATGGTCCCGGCATCGGGCGAGAGGAGGAAGACCCCGGCCTGGGCATGATCGAAGATCCCGTGGTACTTCTCCTCCTCGGCCCGGATCCTCCGCACGAGGAGGGTGATGACCGAGCCGATGGCGACGAAGAAGAAGAACCGGGTGGTGGCCCCGCCGAGGGCCGCGATGTCGGGGTACGCGAGGATATACACGAGGGCGAGGTAGATGCCCCCGATGATCACCGAACCGTAGACTCCCTTCTTCGGGTACGCGTAGGCAATGAGGATGATGGGGATGTAGAAGAGGTGGGGGTAGATATCGAAGACTCCCCTGTACAGGCAGTAGACGGTGATGAGGACGGGGATGAGGGTCGAGATGAGGATGAAGTACGCGGGGAGGTAGATTCTCGAGACCGGGTGCTCCTCGGGAGCCTGGAGAGAGACCATAGGCTGCTACAGATAAATTTGTTTTTCTATATATATATTTTCCTATTCAGATTTCACACATTTTCCTGAATAAAAAAATTATAATCGATATAAAATGGTATTTCAGGCAAACAGCCCCCGCATTACCTCTTTTCACCGGGGGAGAGCGGGTCCCTGCCGGCCGGACCCGGAACGCTGGTAACCAGGTGGTTCCGGGCGGGACCCGGGCTCCGGCACGGGGGAAGATCCCCGGGCAGGGGCTGCCCAATCACTTTTAAGAGCGACGAGAACCCCTGTATAGTATAAGACACTGGAGATACCATGGCAGACGATATTCCTGCACCTGACGGGAAGGTGGCGAGGAGAACCCTCCACTTCTTCTGGCTTACCGATTACTCGGCATCGATGGGTGGCAAGAAGATCGCGACCCTGAACCAGGCCATCCGGGAGTCCCTCCCCCTCATCCAGAAGGCGGTCGCGGCCCACCCCCAGGTCCAGGTGATGATGCGGGCCATCCGGTTCTCCGACGAGGCCGCCTGGCACGTGGGCCCGGCTCCCGTGCCCGCGGAGCAGTTCTTCTGGCCCGAGCTCCAGGCCGACGGCCTCACCTCCACGGCGAAGGCCATCCGGCTCCTCATCCCCGAGCTCTCGGTGGAGAAGATGCCGAGGAGGGGCCTTCCCCCCGTCTGCATCCTGGTCTCCGACGGGTACTGCACCGATGCCGAGGGGGAGTACGACAAGGCCATCGCGGAGCTGAACCACATCCCGTGGGGGATGAAGGCCATCCGGCTCGCCATCGCCATCGGGGACGAGTCGGACTACAACGAGGCCGAGCTCCTGAAGTTCTCGAACCAGGAGAAGGTGGGGATCCTCAAGGCCCACACCCCCGAGGAGCTCCTGAACTTCATCAAGTGGGCCTCCACCGAGGCGACCCTCGGGTCCTCCCGGTCCAAGTCCCAGGACCTCGCCGGCGGAACGGGGAACGTCTCCCTCCCCCCGCCGCCGCCGCCTCCCGCCATCACCTCGAGCACCGAGCCCTTCTAGGAGCCATCCATGGAGGAGACCCGGGAGTCCGTACGTGTCAGCATCCCTCCCCTGGGCTGGGCCTGCGGCTGCACCCGCCGGGGGAGCAGCCATGCGAGGGACGGGAGGCCCTGCCAGGACGCCCATGCCCTCTGGTCCTCCTCCTTCCTGGGCGAGCCCCTCCTCGTCCTCGCCGTGGCCGACGGCCACGGGGGCGAGCGGCATGACCTCTCCCACTGCGGGGCTGCCCTCGCCGTCCAGGCCGCGGTGGGCGAGGTGATCGCGTCCCTCCCAACCCCGTCCGGGGAAGGGGCCCTCGAGCCGGTCCCCGGTGGAAGGGGGGAGAGGTTCCACCACCGGGTCACCGAGAGGTGGAAGGAGGAGGTGAGGGCCGATGCGGAACGGAGGACCGGTCTCCCGGTGGGAGAGGAGACCGGAAAGGAGGTCTTCACCCGGTACGGGAGCACCCTCCTCGTCGCCATCATCGACGGGTCGGAGGGCTGGGTGGGCCGGATCGGGGACGGCGATATCCTCCTCGTCCGGCCGGACGGGAG
>JAJRCS010000177.1 GCA_028678815.1 Methanomicrobiales archaeon
AACCGGCACTCGGGGTACCGGCCGCACCCGACGAACTGGCTCTGCCCCGCCGACCGGATCCGGAGGTCCCCCCCGCAGGCCGGGCAGGGGCCGATGACCCGTTCCTCGTCGGCCCGCTCCATGATCTCCTTCCCGATCTCCCCGCCATGGGCCTCGAGGGCGTCGAAGACCCGGTGGAGCATCTCCCGGGACTCCCCGATGACGAAGTCCCGGGTCCGGTTCCGGACCTTGATCTCCTGCATGTCGGCCTCGAGGGTCCGGGTCATCTCGGGCTTCGTGATGGCATCGGCATGGTCCTCGAGGGAATCGATGACCGCCATCCCCACGGGGGTGGGCCGGAGGGGGTTCCCCTCCACGTACCGGCGCCCCAGGAGCTTCGCGATGACCTCGTGCCGGGTGCTCTTTGTCCCGAGGCCGAGCTCCTCCATCCGCTGGATGAGCCTCGACTGGGTGTACCGGGCGGGGGGCTGCGTCTCCTTCTCCTCGAGGAGAACGTCCTTCACGGGCAGACGGTCGCCCGGGGCGAGGGGCGGGAGGAGGTGGTCCTCCGCCTCCTGGTAGGTGTAGACCTTCCGCCAGCCGGGGGCGACGAGCCGGGCGCCGCTGGCCACGTACGGCTCGCCGCCGGCCTCGAGGCTGCACCGGACCGTCTTCCAGACGGCATCCGGCGAGAGGGTCGCGAGGAACCGGCGGACCACGAGCTCGTAGATCCGCCACCGGTCCTCGCCGAGGATCTCCCGGGTCGCGGAGCCGGTGGGGTGGATGGGGGGATGGTCGGTGGAGACCTTCTTGCCCCGGGCCGGCTCCCTCCGCCGGTTCTCCTTCACCCACGCGGCCTCCCGGGAGAAGGGGGAGCCCTTGAGGACCGCGAGGATGGACTCCAGGGAGAGGCTCTTCGGGTACACGGTGTTGTCGGTCCTCGGGTAGGAGATGAACCCGTTCATGTACAGGTCCTCGGCGATACGCATGGCGTTCGAGGCCGAGAACCCGAGCCGCCCGGAGGCGACGAGGAACCCCGTGGTGTCGAAGGGGGCGGGGGGCCGGTCCACCTTCTCCCCTTCCTTCACCTCCCGGACGAGGAGGGGCGGCTTCGTCCGGTCCCGGGCCCCTGCGGCCTCCTCCTCCTTCGTGAACCGGGCCGTGGCGTGCCGGGCGGTGAACTCCTCCCCCGCCTTCTCCGAGGTGAGCTGGAGGGTCCAGTACTTCTCGGGGACGAAGGCCGCGATCTCCTTCTCCCGGTCCACGATCATGGCGAGGGTCGGGGACTGGACCCTGCCCACCGAGAGGATGTTCTTCCCGCCCCGGCGGGCAGCGATGGAGATGAACCGGGTGAGGGAGGCGCCCCAGACGAGGTCGATGACCTGCCGGGCCTCGCCTGCCGACGCGAGGGCGAGGTCGAGCTCCTTTAAGTCGGAGAAGGCCCCGTGGATCTCCTGGGGCGTGATGGCGGAGAACCGGGCCCGCTTCACCGGGACCTTCGGGTTCACCGCCCGGATGAGGTCCACGGCCTCCTTCCCTATGAGCTCCCCCTCGGTATCGAAGTCGGTCGCGATGACGACCTCGCCGGCCTTCCGGGCAAGCTTCTGGAGGGTGGCGATGATCCGCTTCTCGGTGGGGACCTTCCGGGTGCCGGCGTCGATGAGGGACCGGGGGGTGTTCTCGGCGCTCCGCCAGTCGTCGTAGCCGGGGACGAAGTCCACCTCCACCACGTGGCCCTTGAGGCCGACCACCACGGCGTCGTCGAAGGAGTAGGTGGGGATCCCCTTGTCCTTCCCCAGGGCGACCTTCTCCTTCCCCGCGAGCATGCGGGCGATCCGCTCGGCCGAGATGTTCTTCTCGGCGACGATGAGCTTCACGGGGCCACCTCCTGCTGCCCGATGGCCTCGCGGATCATCCGGGCGAGCTCCTTCGGGTCGGCCCGCCCCCTCGTCTTCTTCATGGCCTGGCCGACGAGGTAGTTCAGGGCCTCGCCCTTCCCGCCCCGGAGGTCCTTCACCGCGGCCGGGTTGGCATCCACGACCTCCCGGATGACGGGCCCGAACTCGTTCCCCATGGCCTTCCCGAGGTTCAGCCGGGCGACGATGGCCGAAGGCGGCTCGGGGGTCTCACCCTTCGCCACCTGGTCGAGCATGACCCTGAGGACATCGACCCCGCCCCTGTCGGTGATCTCCTTCTTCCTGAGGAGCTGGAGGAGCTCCACGAAGTGACCGGACGGGACCCGGGCGATGAGCATGTCCCGGTAGTTCAGCTCGCCGAGGAGGATATCGGCGACCCAGGTGGCGGCGAGGACGGGGTCCCCGCAGCAGGCCACCTCCTCGTAGAAGTCGGCGATCTTCAGGTCCCCGCAGAGGGTCCGGGCATGGTTGGAGGAGACCCCGTAGGCCTGCCCGAACCGGGCCCTCCGTGCTGCCGGGAGCTCCGGGAGGGCAATCCCGTCGAACCACCCCTTTACCCGGAGGGGCCGGAGGTCGGGCTCGGGGAAGTACCGGTAGTCATGCTCCTCCTCCTTGGACCGGGCCGAGGTGGTCACCCCCCGGGCCTCGAGGAAGTGCCGGGTCTCCCGCTCCACGGTGAGGCCCCGGCGGAGGACGTTCCGCTGCCGGGTGATCTCGAAGGTGAGGGCCTTCTCCACGCCCTTGTACGAGGAGATGTTCTTCACCTCGACCCGGTTGCCCCCCTCCATGGAGATGTTTGCGTCCACCCGGAGGCCCCCCTCCCGCTCCCCGTCGAAGACCCCGAGGTACTCGAGGGTGGTGCGCAGGGTGTTGATGAACCGCCGCGCCTCCTTCGGGGAGCGGAGGTCCGGGTCGGTGACGATCTCGATGAGGGGGATGCCGCTCCGGTTGTAGTCCACGAGGGAGTACCGGGGCCGGTCCCCGCTCCCCACGTGGACGAGCCGGCCGGGGTCCTCCTCCATGTGGACCCGGGTGATCCGGATCCTCTTCTCGGTCCCGTCGTCGGCCTCGATCTCCAGGTACCCGCCCACGGCGAGGGGCCGGTCGTACATGGTGATCTGGAACCCCTTCGGGAGGTCGGGGTAGAAGTAGTTCTTCCGGGCGAACTCGGCCTCGTCGGGGATGGAGCAGTTGAGGGCCTTTCCCACCCGGAGGGCGTACTCCACGGCCTTCCGGTTGAGGGACGGGAGCGACCCGGGGAGCCCGAGGCAGGTCGGGCAGGTATGGGTGTTCGGGGGGTCGTTCCGGTAGTCGGTGGAGCAGCCGCAGAAGAGCTTCGTCCTCGTGATGAGCTGGCAGTGGATCTCGAGGCCGATGATCACCGTCATGGCCGTACCCCCTGCTCGTAGGCGTACGCCACCTCGAGAACCCGCGCGTCCTCGAAGGGCTTCCCCATGACCTGGAGCCCCACGGGGAGCCCCTGCACCTTCCCGCACGGGACCGAGACCGCCGGCACCCCGGCGAGGTTCGCGGGGACGGTGAGGATATCGGAGAGGTACATGGAGAGGGGATCGGTCTTCTCCCCGATCCGGAAGGCGACCGTGGGCATCGTCGGACCGGCGATGACGTCCGCCTCCCGGAAGATCCGGGCGAAGTCCGCCGATACATTCCTCCGTGCGGCCTGGGCCTTGCCATAGTACCTGCCATAGTACCCCGCCGAGAGAGCGAAGGTCCCGAGGAGGATCCGCCGGCGGACCTCCTCGCCGAAGCCCTTCTCCCGCGCCTCCCGGAAGGCGTCGTGCCACGATTTCCTGAAGTCATTGGGCGGGCCGTACCGCACCCCGTCGAACCGGGCGAGGTTCGAGGAGGCCTCGCTCGTGCAGGTCACGTAATAGGCGGCGAGGGCATAGGCCATGGAGGGCATGGAGCAGGGGACGACCCGGGCTCCCATCCCCTCGAGGACGCCGATGGCCTCCCGCACCTTCGCGGCCACCGCCGGGTCCACCCCGGCCCCGAAGAACTCCGAGGGGACCCCGATCCGGAGGCCCTTCACGTCGCCGGTGAGCCGGGGGGTGAAGGGCCGGTCAGGCAGCATCGTGTTATCCCGGGGGTCGAACCGGCTGATGACCTCCATGAGGGTCGTGGCCTCCTTCACCGTGCGGGCGAAGGGGCCGATCTGCTCGAGGGAGTTCGCGTACGCCACGAGGCCGTACCGGGAGACCC
>JAJRCS010000185.1 GCA_028678815.1 Methanomicrobiales archaeon
CCTGTACTAAAAGACCCCCGACCAGAATTCCCACCGCAGATATGCACCCCCGATGATGACCACCAGTATGAGCGCGATGAGGATTGCCCACCAGTACCATTTCATGTCCTTTTCCTCCTCCTGAACGTGAGGCAGTTGAATTGGTGGAATATTAAGACTTATCTCGTCTCTCTACCGCCTCTTCTTCTCCCACCCCATTATTCTGCATATCTCCGACGGTGATCTGGATTCGGATTCCAATCTGGGCGTACTCTTTCCCCCTCTCAGACCGTTTTCAAACATTTTTTATCCCGTTTCATACTAAACCCTGAAACGGGGAGCGTCTCACGGGAGACGGCCCGGGTGGGAGAGTCTTGGACCGGTTCATGGCGGTAGCCATCGAAGAGGCGAGGAAGGGGCTCGCCGAGGGGGGCATTCCCATCGGCTCGGTACTGGTAAAAGAGGGTCACATCATCGGTCGCGGGCATAACCGCCGGGTGCAGGAGGAGAGCCCGGTGCTCCACGCGGAGATCGACTGCCTGAAAAACGCCGGCCGCATCGGGAGTTACCGGGCGACGGTCCTCTACTCCACCCTCATGCCCTGCTACCTCTGCGCGGGGGCCGTCGTCCAGTTCGGCATTCCGAAGGTGATGGTCGGGGAATCGGAGAACTTCGCCGGGGCCCGGGAGTTCATGCTCTCCCGGGGAGTGGAGGTGGTAGACCTCGACCTGACGGCCTGCAAGGAGATGATGCGGAGGTTCATCGCGGAACGGCCGGATCTCTGGAACGAGGATATCGGGGCTGATTGACGGGCGATCTGGACCTTGCTTCCCGGAGTTATATTTTGTGTTTCACGGAATGAAATTCAGGGGAGACTATAAACCATACCAGCTGGTAGCTCCACCCAGCCAGAAAAATGGCGACTGGACCGTCCCGCGGGTACAAAATGCCGGGGGTGGTTCAGGAATCCAGATCAACAGATCTGGTGAGGAGCTATGTCCCCTAACCCGTCGAAAACAGATCCCCGTTCTGAACGGGGCCGATGGGCTATCACCGCGATCTGCTGCCTGATGCTCCTCGCGGTCCTCGCCCTGCCGGTGGCAGCCGTGAAACCTGCCCCGGTGCTCCTTGACCCGACGACGATTCCGAAGTACGTGAACCAGATCAGCGGTCCGCCGCCGGTCTATGTCCCGGTATCAGGGAATGATTACGAGATCACTGCCGCCGAAAAAACCGACCAGCAGATACTGCCGACTGTTGATGCCGCCGGCAATCCTACGGGCTTCCCTCCAACAAAGGTGTGGGCCTACGGTGGCGAGGCGAAGGATGCCCTTACGGGTGACCCGCTCGGATTCGTCCGGAACTCACCCGCACCGAGTTTCGAGGTCACGAGAGGTACGCCCATCACCGTGAAGTGGGTGAACGGGCTCACCGGTGCACACATGTTCGCGGTGGACCCGACCCTCCACTGGGCCAATCCCAACATGATCCCAATGCCGGGGATGCCAGATGCGCCAGCAGCGCCATTTCCACTCTTCCCTCCAGGATTTGATGGGACGGTAGAGAATCCGCCAGGGTTCTTTTACGATGCCCAGTCCCCGGTTCCCATGGTGGTCCACGTCCACGGCCTGGAGGTCAAGGCCAGCTCGGATGGCCACCCCGATGCCTGGTGGACGGCGAATGGGATGCATGGCAGTGGATACTCGGGGGGCCCGGGTGGCGCGGACTATGCGATCTTCAACTATCCGAATGAGCAGCCCGCCACGACCCTGTGGTACCATGACCATGCCCTCGGGATTACCCGGATCAATGTGATGTCCGGCCTCGCGGGTTTCTACCTCCTGAGGGATCCGGCTGATACCGTTGGACCCCTGCTCCCGAGCGGGAAGTACGAGGTCCCCCTCGCCATCCAGGACCGGATCTTCGACATCAATGGACAGCTTGTATTCCCCTCCGCAGGGCTGAATCCCACGATCCACCCGTACTGGATTCCGGAGTTCTTCGGGAATACCATCATGGTGAACGGCCTCGTCTGGCCCAACATGAACGTGGACAGGGCCCAGTACCGGTTCCGCCTCCTTGACGGCTCGAATGCCCGGTTCTACACCCTGAGCTTCTCGAACAAGATGCCCTTCACCATGATCGGGACCGAAGGGGGCTACCTGAAGGCACCCGTCACCCTGACCGAGGTTTCCATCGCACCCGGCGAGAGGGCGGACATCCTCGTGGACTTCTCCAATATCCCTGCCGGAACAAAGATCATCCTCCAGAACACCGCGAAGGCACCGACCCCGAGGGGTGCTCCTGCAGATCCCCAGACCACCGGCCAGATCATGCAGTTCACGGTTGGTATGACCCAGGGGCCCGGACCCCAGACTCTGCCGACACCCCTGAATCCGCTCCTCACAGGAGCGTTCCCGACCCTGCCTGCCCCGACAGCAACCCGCATCCTGACTCTCCAGGAGGTCATGGGCGCTGCAGGCCCCGTGGAGGTCCTCCTTGACGGCCAGAAGTGGGCGGCACCGGTCTCCGAGACCCCGGGCCTCGGTTCCACCGAGGAATGGGTCATCGTCAACCCGACCGCCGACACGCACCCCATCCACCTGCATCTTGCCCAGTTCCAGCTGGTGAGCCGGCAGCCCTTCCAGGTAAAGAAGTACCAGACTGCCTGGATGGCCATCAACGGGATGCCCCCACTCCCTATAGGTACGGCGACTCAACCGGTCAACCCGATTCCTTACCTGCAGGGCAAGCCCGTCGGGGCCCCCCTCCAGGAGCAGGGATTCAAGGATACCATCCAGATGAAGCCTGGAGAGGTGACCACGATCCGGGTACGGTTTGCACCCATGGATGACACGCCGTCTTATTCCTTCGATGCTACCGCGTTTCCCGGCTACGTCTGGCACTGCCACATCATCGACCACGAGGACAACGAGATGATGCGGCCGTATGAGGTGGTGTAGTCCCACCCTCATTTCCCCTTTTTCTTCTCATCTCCTGCCAGGAACCCGAATCCTTTTATCCCGGAAGGATGCTCCCCCGGTCATGAGATCCGGCCTTGTTCTCCTCGTCATCCTCCTCTGCACCGCCCTCGCTGCGGGCTGCCTGGCCCCGGGCGGGAACGGACCCCCTCCCACTCCGAATGCAACCTACACGCAGGCCCAGCTGAAGTACCTCCTCCTCGATCACTACGGCGAGGACCAATTTTTCTACTGCGATCCCGACTACTGGCCCGTGGTACGGGGCGACGAGGCCGGGAAGGCCGTCGCCCTCTTCCCGCAGATCGTTGACGAATCCAGTACCTTCCAGGCTATCGTCGCCCGGAAGGGCCTTCTCCCTCCCTACTCGAACGAGACAAAACTCATCATCTACCGCGAGTACAAGAAACTCGGGGCGATTCCCCTCGAGCCAGCAGGTGACGGGATATACCGCTTCAGCCTCCGCCTCGGGTCCTCCAGGGGAGATGAAGGGCGCCAGGTCTCCGGGATCGTCCGCGGCGACGGTACGATCCTCAGCGAGCAGTCAGAGAGAGCCATCCTCACCTGCCCCATCTGCCTTGCGGGTGAGACGCTTATCGATACCCCGTCAGGCCCCATCAGGGTGAAAGATATCCAGGCCGGGACGATGGTCCGGAGCCCCCGCCCTGACGGAATCCCGGAGGCGGTTCCCGTCCTCCTGACGGGAAGGACCCGGGTCCCTCCCGGCAACCAGCTGGTCAGAATCCGGCTCTCGGACGGGCGGGAGCTCCTGGCATCGCCCGGGCACCCCACCCTCGACGGGAGGACGCTCGGTTCCCTTGCTGCGGGTGACGCCCTCGATGGTGCCACCGTCACCGGTGCTGACCTGGAGCCTTCGACCGAAGAATTCACCTATGATATCCTGCCGGCCGGCGGGACCGGTTGGTACCTGGCAAACGGGATCCCCCTGGGGAGCACCCTCGCGTAGCATCCCGTCGGCCCGTCCCATCACCGGGATGCAGACCCCTGGGTGGAGCTGGTTCCCCTGCCAGCCGGCTCCCCCACCTGAAGACCTGCTCAGTTCTCCTGCTTCTTCAGAGTGATGTGCCTCTTTTCGAGGATGTGGCTGAGGATGACCCCCAGCGCGACGACACAGAGGCTCACGACAAAGACCATGGTTTCCAGGAACAAAACCCCCTTCTCAGTCCCTGCCAGCTTCCCGCTGATACCGGTGGGTTCATGCTTTCCGCTCTTTAAGCTTCCCCCGCTCCGTCGGCCGGGCAGAAAAAAAGTCCTTGACTTTTCCCCTGCCGGGCGGTATCCGTTCAGCGAATTCCCCCCACGCCACACCCTGTCGCGGTTCTCCGCCGGACACGTCGGAAGTGAACTGCGGCAGGTCTCTCAGGCTGACCTCTCGCTGCAAGGGGAGAGAGTAGGGCAGGAGCCGCAGGGCGGATCATCTTTATCTC
>JAJRCS010000193.1 GCA_028678815.1 Methanomicrobiales archaeon
ACGAAGAGAAATAGAGAGGATCTACCCGCTCACTTCAGGTTCTCGATCTCTTTTAACGTCTTCTCGGCGAGCTCCCGCATCCGCGCCGAGATCCTCCCCGACGCCCCGAACTCCACGTCCCGCATGGCATTCGCGAGCTCGGTCCCGAGGATGAAGATGGCGTACTTGTGCTCCATCTTGGAGCGGTGGACCTGGGAGGGGTCGATCTTGAGGGCATAGTACTGGGAGAACTTGAGCTCCGGGTTGATCTTCTCGAAGAAGTCCTTGATCTCCACCATCATCTGGTGAAGGGTGATGAGCTCTTCCTTGTGCATCGTTCGGCCTCGCAGACGTGGCTGGGAGTAAGCTAAGCTACCATTGGATACCCGGAAATATGAACTCTTGCCCCCATGCCAGGCAACGGGATTGCCGTCAGGGGTGAAGCAGGGGGCCGGGTGGCGAACCGGGGAGGAGAAAAAGGGAGAAGAGATCCGACGGCCCGCTCAGGCCGCACCCCGCCCACTGGCGGGTTGCTCCAAGTCGGTTTCTCGCGACTTGGCCGCGACTACGCGGCGACTCCGTCGCCGCACTCCTATTCCCTTCGGGAATAGTCGTCATCGCGGCACTCCTATTTGCTCGCGACTCGCGTCGCTCGACTCCGATTTCCTGCGGAAATCATCGTCCTGCGGAAATAGTCGTCGTCGCTCGAGGTCGGTTTCTGATGAAACCTCCCTCTGATGAAACCTCCCTCTAATGAAACCTCCCTCTGATGAACCCTCCCTCTGATGAACCCTCCCTCTGACGAAACCTTCATGCCACCTGGGCGAACCGTATGAGCTTCAGGGGCAGGGGCCGCTTCACGATCCCCTTGAAGTCCCGGGCAAGGATGAACTCGATCCCCTTCTGGGCGACCTGGTCGAGGAGCCGCTGGTCCACCACCTGGTCCGCGACGATCCCCGTCACGTCCCCCTTCACGGACGAGAGGCCCCGCTCCATCTCCCCCGCCCTGACCTCGGCGATGACCGAGAAGTCCGGCGAGATGAACCGGGCGATGCCGTGCCCCGAGACCTCGTCGACATGGTCCCGGAGGCTGTAGCCGCCCCTCGCCGGGGCCTCCCGCTTCCGGGCCGGGCCCTCCCGCTCCCTCGCGGGCTGCGCCGGCTCCGGCTGCGGCATGGCCCTCGGGGGCCTGCCCTCGGGGGGCTTCTCGGCGAGCTGCTCCCGGACGAACTCCACCGGCACCTTGTTCCGGAGAGCCTTCGTCACCTCCTTCCGGGAGAGGTCCTCCACCGACCTCCCCCGGGGGGCGAAGGCCGCGTAGTCGATGTCCGCCACCTGGAGGAGCTCCCGGAGGATGAGCTCGCCGCCCCGGTCGCCGTCCAGGAACGAGGTCGCGGTCTTCGTCTGGCAGAGATCCACGATGGTGGCCGGGACCTTCGTCCCCTCCACGGCGGCGGCGTTCTTGATGCCGTACCTGAGGAGGGTGATGACGTCTGCCCGGCCCTCCACGATGATGATGGCATCCGAGTCGGCGACGTTCGGGCCTGCGGGGACCCGGTCGGGGCCGATCTCCCCCACCTTCTCGATCCGGAGGGAGTCCCGGACATCGTCGAGGAGCACGGTGCTGTCGATGGATCCCTCGTCGAACCGGTCGATGAGGAGCTCCTTCGCCCGGTCCACGATCATCTTCCGCTTGGTGACCCGGATGTCCTCGATCTTCTCCACCGAGACATGGGCGACGCAGGGACCTACCCGGTCGATGGTCTCGAGGGAGGCGGCGAGGATGGCGGTCTCGGCCCGGTCCAGGGACGAGGCTATGAGGATCTCGCCCTTCGTCTCGCCCTTCTTGCTCGCGATCTGGACATCGATGCGTCCGACGCGACCGGTCCTCTGGAGATCACGCAGATCCAGGTCTTCGCCGAGTAATCCTTCAGTCTGGCCGAAGATGGCCCCGACTACATCAGATTTCTCGACCACCCCCTCCGCGTGAAGGTTGATACGAATGAGATACTTGGTTGTGTCAGATGAGTACACGTGATACCACCCTCCCCCTCAGGGGAGGTTCCCCCATGTGTCATGCAGGATGAACGAAGCGTGAACATAGGTATAAAAATATATATTTTTTGGAATTATTTAAATCCGATCCATGGCCGGGCGGAAGTGAGGGCCACCCCCTCCCGGCCGGGATCTCCCGTCACAGGACCTGCCCGAGGACGCGGAGAACTGCATCCCTCGTGATGCCCTCCACCCGGACCCTCTTTCGGGGCTGCGTGGCACCTGAGAGGAGAGTGACAGAAGCGACCGGGACACCCAGGGCCATGGCGAGGGACTCGATGACCTCCCGGTTCGCCCTGCCCCTTTCCGGTGGAGATCGCACCGCGCACCGGATGCTCCTCCTCCAGGGGTCGTAACCGGTGAAGAAGCCCGGCTTCCCGCTCGCGGGGGATACCTCGAGGGCGAGGATCACCCCGTCCTCACCGCCCGTCACCGCATCCCCGAAGGGTTCCATGGGAACACCGGAAGCCTGAAAGAGAGGTGTCGCCCGGCAGTAACAAACATGGATCACGAGCGGCTGTTGCCGTCCTTCACCCGTTTAACGCCTCATGCCGGGCGGTGCCTGTCGCGCGCCCGGGTTGTCCCGTGGATCACCGGAAGGCATACACCAGACCCTCACCCGGGGACCTATGGGCGCGCTGTTGCGGCACGGTACGGAGTTGGCCTTCAGGGATGATAACCCCTTCCCGGGAACCACCGGGGATTCCCCCGGGTGAAGTCCCCGTCCCGGCAGACCACCTCTCCTCCGAGGATCACGGTGGACGGGAAGACCGCTTCCCTCCCCTCGAAGGGGGTCCACCCGCACCTGCTGTGGAGGTCCCGGGCACGGATCATGGTGACCTCCTTCGGGTAGAGGGCGAAGTCGGCCCGCTGCGCCGGCCGGAACCCCGGGGCAGGGATCCCGAGGACGGAGCAGGGATTCACCGAGGTCTTTTCGATGAGGGATGCAGGGGTGATCTCCCCGGAGAGAACCTTCGGGATGAAGAGCGGGACCAGGGTCTCCACGCCGGGCATCCCCGACGGGGCACGGGTGAACCCCGCGCCCTTCTCCTCCCTGGTGTGGGGGGCATGGTCCGAGGCGAGGACCCGGGCCCGGTCCCATGCGGCGAGGAGCTTCACCCTCTCGGCGGAACTCCGGAGGGGCGGGTTCACCTTCCCCCTCGGGTCGCCGGCAGGGAAGTCCTCCTGCGAGAGGAGGAGGTGGTGGGGGGTGACCTCGGAGGTGTGGGGGGCGGAGGCGTCGACCGCACCGGCGGTGGAGAGGTGGCAGAAGTGGAGGCGCATCCCCCGGGGAGCCAGCTCCTGTGCCTTCCGGATCGCCCGGATCTCTCCCTCCGCGGGGCGGCTCATGCCATGGGAAGCGAGGTCTGTACCGGGGACCCCCTTCACCTCCTCGGCATGGATGGTCACCGGGGCACCGAGGGCATGGATCTCCGCGAGGAGCCCTCCCATCTCCCCGGCCGTGATTCCGCCGGCACCTGTGGAGGGGGCGAGGAAGATCTCCCCGAAGGCCATGGCCCCCTCCCGGAAGAGGTCCCGGAGGGGTGCACCCGGCACCGCACCGGCATTCACCGCGAAGTGGCAGAGGGAGTCCCGCTCCGCCTCCCTCACCCGCGCCCGGAGGGCCTCCACGGTGGTGAGGGGCGGGTCGGTGTTCGGCTGGTCCACGACGAGGGTCACCCCCCCGGCGAGGGCCGCCCGGCTCCCGGTACCCCAGTCCTCCTTCCGGGATTCCCTGGCGCCACCCCGCATGTGGACGTGCATGTCCACCGCCCCGGGGAGGACGAGGAAGGCCGAGCAGTCGATGATTTCCACCGCCCTCGCCCCTGCCCCAGCGTGGACCACGAGGCCGTCGGCCATGGCGATGTCAGTGGTCCGCCCGTCCGGGAGCCGCACGTTCCTGAGGAGGATGTCTAGCATACTCTCGGCACCGGGTCGCCCAGGGGCGGCTCGATGAACCGTTCGCCCCCGATCCGCGTCCGCATGATGACCCGGTCCCCCCCGACCACCGTCCCGACGATGGCAGCCTCCTTCCCGTACCTGTGGGTGCGGAGGGCTGAAAGGACCGCTTCCGCGTCACCGGGTGCCACCGCCATCACGATCTTCCCCTCGTTCGCCACCTCCAGGGGGTCGATACCGAGCATCTCCGAGGCGCTCCGGACCGACCGCCGGACAGGGAGGGCCTCCTCCTCGATGACTACCCCCGTCCGGCTCTTCCTCGCCATGTCGTTGATGGCATGGGCGAAGCCGCCCCTCGTCGGGTCCTTCATGGCATGGACGTCCCCGGCGGCGAGGGCCAGCTCCACGAGCCCCCAGACGGGGGCGACGTCAGACCGTATCTGCTCCCCGAGCTCGAACCCCTCCCGGTGGGTAAGGACGGCGAGGCCATGGTCCCCGAGGGTGCCGGTCACGATAATCCGGTCGCCGGGCAGGAAGCCGTTGTCCCGGACGACCTTCTCGGCGATCCCGATCCCTGCCGTGTTGATGACGATCTTATCGAGCGAGCCCCGTTCCACGACCTTCGTGTCCCCGGTGACCAGGTGCGCCCCCGACTCGGTGAGGGCCTCGTCCATGGACCGGACGATCCGCTCGAGGTCGATGATGTCGAAGCCCTCCTCGAGGATCATCCCGCAGGAGAGGGCCAGGGGCCGGCCCCCCATGACGGCGAGGTCGTTCACCGTCCCGCAGACGGCGAGCCTCCCGATGTCCCCGCCCGGGAAGAAGATGGGCCGGACAACGTGGGAGTCGGTGGTGAAGACCACGTTCTTCCCGTCCAGGGGAATGACCGCCCCGTCGTCCAGGGACTCGAGGCCGATCCCCCCCGCGTTCCGGTTCTTCACGTTCGTGAGGGTCCTCAGGAGTTCCCCCATGGTCTCCCCGCCAGCCCCGTGGGCAAGGTTCACCTTCATGCGCCGTCCACGTCGATCTCGAGGGAGGTCACCACGATCTCCCGCCCCTGCACGACCTCGGGGAGGGCCCCGCACCCGGGGCAGACGAAGATCTCGTCCCCCTCGTACCCGCAGGTGCACCGGGTCCTCGGTTTCACCGCCCGGCAGACGAGGGCTGCCCCACGAAAGAGGGGGTCGTCCTCGCTGATGGCCGAAAAGAGGAACTCCACCTGCTCCGGGTTCACGAGGGTTATCTCCCCGACGTCCACGTGGACCCTCTTCACCAGGTTCGCCTTATTCTCGAGCGCAGCACGCCTCGCGGTGGTGTAGATGTCATAGGCGATGCTGTACTCGTGCATCACTCCTCCAGGCTCGCGTACACCTGCCGGAAGACCTCCCGGGTCTCGAGGGCCTCCTCCCGGGAGAGCTTCTGGATGGCAAAGCCCACGTGCACGAGGACGAAGTCCCCCACCTGCACGTCCACGAGGTCGAGCTGGACCTCCTGCCTGAGGTCCCCGTAGTCCACCACCCCGACGTTCTTCCCCTTCAGTTCCACGACCTCGGCAGGAATCGCGATGCACATGCCTCTCTCTCCCTCCTGTTCCGAAAAGCGCCGGGGAGGAGATTTGAACTCCCGAGGTGCTGGGCACCAGCGGCTTTCAAGGCCGCCGCCTTTCCGGACTAGACTACCCCGGCTCTCTCAGGAACTTTGCGGTGGCGCATTAAAAAGGTTTCAAGGCGGACCGCCGCCTTTCCGGACTAGACTACCCCGGCTCTCTCAGGAAC
>JAJRCS010000043.1 GCA_028678815.1 Methanomicrobiales archaeon
CCGGGGGGGCGGGGGTGGCGGGGGCGTTGACGGCCTGGTGGGAGGCGTTGGTGGCGGTGGGGGTGGTGACGGGGGCGCCGCAGGCGGCGGGGAGGAGGCCTGCTCCTTGTCCATGTTCACCACCTGGTCCACGAAGGTGGTGAGCTGGGAGAGGAGGGTGGGGTCGAGGCCAGTTTCCACAGCGAGGAAGATCCCCGCCATGTCCCTGATCTTCAGCTTGCTCGAGACGAAGTGGATGAACTTGGAGAGGTTCGCCGAGGGAATGTAGATGAGCATCGTCGAGACGGCGTCCAGGAGGATGGCCGCCTTCCTCCCGGCCAGGTCCTTGAGGGATTCGTCGATGGCGATCCCGAGCTGGGTGAGGTCCGAGGGGCTGCTCGTGAACCGGGCCCCCGGCACGTTGGCCGGCACCTCGCCGATGGCATACTTGGTGATGGCGTCGATGAACCTCACATGGGTGAGGTCGATGCCGTCCTTCTCGTACGCCTTCTTCAGGATGGAGTAGGGCTGGTTCGTGGTCACGATGACGACCACGTACCCCTTGCCGGTGAGGCTCCGGATGATGGAGCTCGCGTTCTCCCGCAGCCGTTCGGCCGAGGAGAGGCAGAGGTAGATTTTGTCCCTGTCCAGCCTGTCGAAGGAGTACGTCATCACATGCCCCGCTACCTCGTGAGGTACCTCCACTGCGAGTCAGGAATGTCCTTTTTCCCCTGGAGGATGGCCCGGTTCAGGTAGTTGAGATTCTCGATGATCTGCTCGGTGTTCCGGATCTGCAACGAGAGGAGCACCTTCAGGTCGTCGCCCGTGACCTCGCCCTTTGCCACCTGCTGCTGCAGCTCCTTCAGCTGGTCATGGACGATCTCCACGGGGTGGCGGAGGCGCATGGCGGCCTCGTTGATGAAGGCGAGGAGGGCCCGCTCGGCCTCCTTGCGCTGGGTGATGTCCCGGGCGATGGTCGCAGTCCCGATGACCTGCCCGTTGGCATCCTTCAGCTGGGCGATGGAGAGGGAGACCTCGACCCGGCTGCTGTCCTTCCGGAGCCGGACGGTCTCGTAGTGCTGGATCCGCTCCCCCTGCCCGAGGCGCTCGAGGACCTCGATCATCTCGTGATGGATCTCCGGTGGCACGATCCGGGACATGGGCTGCCCCTTCATCTCGGCCTCGGTATACCCGAACATGGCCACGGCGCCGGGGTTCCAGGAGACAACGGTCCCGTCCAGCTCGGTGCTGATGATGGCCTCCTCCGAGGACTGGACGATGGAGGCGAGGAGGGCCCGGATCCCCTCCATCCTCCTCCGCTCGGTGATGTCCCGGGCCATGAGGAGGAGGGCGGGGGCGTTCTCGAACTCGATGAACCGGCAGCTGATCTCCACGGGCACGTAGCTCCCGTCCTTCTTCACGTACACGGTGTCGAAGGTGGACCGGCCGCCCCGCATCATCTCGAGGAACCCGCCGTTCTTCACCTCGTCGATCCAGTCCATGAGGAGGCCCTGGAACGGGGGCGCCTCGATCTCCCGGGGGTTCAGCTTCAGGAACTCGTCCCGGCTGAAGCCGAGGAGGTCGCAGGCTGCCCGGTTCACCTCCAGGAAGTGGCCGGAGAGGTCCTGGATAAAGATGGCGTCGCTCGCCGAGTCAAAGAGGGTCCGGTACCGCTTCTCCGACTCCCGGAGGGCGACCTCGGCCTTCTGCCGCTCGGAGATATCGAGGAAGGTCTCCAGGAGGTACGGGCGGCCCCCGAGGTTCACCGAGACCACGGTCTTGATGATGGAGCGCCGGTTCCCGTCGGCCTGGAGGAGCACCCGCTCGGCATGGTCGACGGTCTCCCTGAGGTCGGTGACCGGGCAGTGCCCCTCCTCCGCGGGGCAGATGAACCGGTGGCAGACCTTCCCGACGATATCCTCCTTCGGGGCCCCGATCATGGCGGCCGCCGCAGGGTTCACGTCGGTGATGAGGTGGCTCACCGGGTCCACCACGAGGACACCGGCCCCGATGGACTCGATGAGGGTCCTCAAACGGGCCTCGCTCTCCGCGAGGGCGTCCCGGGTCTGCTTCAGCTCGGTGACGTCCATGAGGGTGCCCATGTAGGCGGGCCGGCCCTGGTAGCTGATCCGGGACCCGAGGATCTCGGCCCAGAGGGTCCTCCCGTCCTTCGTCTGGGTCCGGACGAGGGCCTTGAAGGGCTTCTCCTCCCCCGCGTCCAGCTTGTGGAACTGCTCCCGCATCACCTGCCAGTCGTCCGGGTGGATAAGGTTCTCGAGCCCCTTCCTGCCCGGCAGCTCGTCGGGCCCGTACCCGTGGATCTCGGCGAAGCGCGGGTTCACGTACCGGAACTTCCCCTTCTCGGTGAGGTAGATCCCGAGGGGGGAGTTCTCGGTGATGTCCCGGAACTTGGCCTCGGACTCGTTCAGCTTGAGGGAGAGGGAGGAGGCGATGAACCCGACGGTGACGAAGACGTAGAAATGAACAGTCCCGGCAGCGAGGACGTCTGCAGTCACGGAGGCGGGGAACATGAAGGCGAAGGCATAGGTGAGGAGGAGGTAGGCGCCGCCGAGGAGGACCGAGAAGATGGTCCCCCGGCGTGGATAGAGGTAGGATACGATGATGATCGGGAAGTAGTAGAGATGGGGGTATACCGCGAAGGCCCCCTCCTTCAGCCCGACGATGGTGGCCGTGAGGGCCGCCCCGGTCGTGCCGAAGATCACGACGTACCAGAAATAGTCCTTCGTCTGCCTATGTTGCTCTGCCATACTATCGCCTTCCTCCGAGTAACGGGACTGCTTATACAGTAATATAAAGTGCAGGTACTAAAATCCTTTATCCCTGATGCAAGGTCAATTTCTTGCCTGAACGGAATTTCTCCAGTGGAACCGGGGCACCGGGGGGCCTGTTTCCGGAGGATCAGGGGATCCGGGATCCCCGTCCCGGCCTGCCGGGGTCAGGGGGGGCTCCCGGCCCGCCGGATATCCCCGGCATCCCGCACCGCCACCTCCTGTTTTCCCTGGTAGACCTGGACGATCCCGTAGACCTGCACGGTATCATTCACCCGGAGGCTGACCTCCCGGGAGGCGGGCGAAGGGATGAACACCCTCGTGCCGTTCACCGTGATGATGAGGTGGCCGCCCGAGGCGGTCGGGGCGACCGATACCACCCGCCCGCTCAGGAAGACGAGGTCGCCTTCCCGGGAGCTCCGGCTGTAGGGGGTGGCAAAGGAGTCGTCCCCGATGGCCGAGAGGACGAGGTGGGCACCGGCGAGGACAGCGAGGACGATCACGAGGAGGAGGAGGGCCGTGCGCTCCTGCGGTTCGAGCACGGGGGAGGGTTTGCGCCAAGGGTGATAAATCCCGGCGATCCGGATTTCCTACCCTGCCGCCCTCCCCCACGGGATCCGGTCCCGGAACCGCTCGTGGAGGAAGGAGAGCACGGTGGTATAGATGGTGATCACCACCACGAAGCCGATGGCGATGACCCCCTCCAGCCCGGGTCCCGGCCGGTTGGATCATCGCCTTCTCCGCAGGTAGAGGAGCACGAGGAGGAGGATCACGACGGCCGCGCCGGCGAGCTTCATCCGGTCCGGCCCGGAGGATCCTGCCCCGGCCCGGTTCCAGTCCTCCTCAAAGACCGAGGAGTAGTAAGCCGCGAGGGCAGGGCTCTCCAGGATCACCCCGGCCTCCCGGTTGAAGTTCGGGGAGTTGGCATTCCAGTTTATCGATGAGATCATGACGACCTGCCCGTCCACGATCACACCCTTGGTATGGATGGCCTGCAGGTTGCCCACCGCGGGGTCCAGGATCCGGGCCGCGAGGGGAAGGTCCTCGCGGCTGGCGATGGTGTTCACGAGCTCAACCATCTCGTCGTTATCCGCAGGGCCCTCGTCGTTGAACCGGCTCCCGTCCAGGAGGATCCTCACCGCGACCCCGCGCCGCGAGGCGTCCAGGGCAGCCGCGAGGAACGGGTCCAGTTCCTCCCGCGAGGCATTCCTGATGGAGGCCTGCTCGATCTCGATCCGGTCCCGCGCGCCGGAGAGGAGGGAGAGGACGAGGGCGCTCGTATCCGGGGAGAGGACCGGCGTGACCGTGACTCCCGTTGCCCGGACGGAGGGGAACTGCGCCCGGTACGGAACGGATGAGGGGACGGAGGGCTCCACCATCCGGGGGAGGAAGGGGACGATGTCCTCACCGCGGCTGTCGGCCCTGAAGACCTCCCTGAAGTAACCGGCCGTACCGGGATCCTCGATGAAGGCTCCCCACCCGCGGTTGCCCCGGGAGCCGGGCTCCGGGTACCCGTGGAGCCCGAAGTTCTCGGTGGAGATGAGGAGGTCTTCACCATCGATGACCAGGTACTTTGCGTGGTTGTACCGGTACCGGGCATGGGCGGTATCATTGGTGGCCATGACAAGGACCGGGATCCCCGAGCGGTTGAGGGCAGAACAGACGGACCAGCCGTCCGGGCTGATACCCCCGACCGGACCGCCCTCCAGGAGGACCATGACCGCGACCCCGCGCTCCTCCGCGGCGATGAGGAGATCCC
>JAJRCS010000050.1 GCA_028678815.1 Methanomicrobiales archaeon
CCACGAGAAGCGACCCTATCCCCTGCTTCTGGTACCCGGGGAGCACGGCAACCGGGGCGAGGGCAAGGGCCGGGATATCATGGGTGTCCGTGCGGATGGATATCGGCGAGAGGAGGACATGCCCGGCCACCCGGCCGTCCTTCTCCGCCACGAGGGAGAGGTCCCGCAGGAAACCGGGGGAGGCCCGGACCGTTTCGACGATCTTTACCTCGGTCTCGCCGCCGAAGGCAGAGCGGAGGAGCGCTGCGATGGCGGGGATGTCCTGCGGTTCCTCCGGGCGGAAGGTCACCATGGCTGCCTCCCGTACCTGTTCACGGGCAGGAACGATAAACAGGGCGGATCTGCGGCGGTGAGTGGAGGCCTGCCGTTCGCAGGGAAGGAGGGGGGTCCCCCTCAGACTCCCCAGATCCGGGCGTAGAGCATCCCGAGGGCAGGGAACCCGATGAGCCCGAAGAGGATATTGCCGATGTAGAAGCCCGCAGGGTAGACCATGGAGCTGTAGATGACGAACATCCCCGGCACGGTGACGAGGAGGAGGAGGATGAGCCCGAAGGTGAGGCCGGCGCCGCAGCAGCAGCACCCGCCATCTCCTCCCCCGAGGGCTCCCTTCACCCGGTCGAAGACCACCGCCGAGGTGAAGGAGAGGACGAAGGGGTAGGCAAAGAAGAGGAGCATGGCGGGGTCGTCCGCCGCCCGCATGCCGCCGATGGCAAAGATGTCATAGGGCGCAATGAAGTTCCCGAGGGCGGAGAAGGCGAACCGGGCGATGAAGAGGAGGATCCCGCCCGCGATCCCCCCGATGAGGATCTTTTTCCAGTCCATGGAGACCACCGGGGAGGGGTGTTCCCGCGGCAGTAAAAAAGATTCCGGAGGGATTCCCCGGCTCGCCCCCACCAGGCCATGGTGTCCGGAATGGGAAGGATAGAAATAGGCCGGGCGAGAGAGCTCTCACCGTGGACCGGATCCTCCGCATCCTCCTGGGTCTCATCGCCGCCGTCGTGACGTACCTCCTCCTCCCGTCCCTTGCCTGGGAGGCGCGGTTCACCGCCACCGTTGCCGTCCTCATGGCAGCCTGGTGGATCCTCGAGGCCATCCCCCTGGAGGTCACCGCCCTCGTCCCCCTCGTGGCCTTCCCCCTCGCCGGTGTCCTCTCGGCCTCCGAGGCCGCGGCGCCCTACGCCGACCGGGTCATCATCCTCTTCCTCGGGGGCTTCCTCATCGCCGTCTCCATGGAGCGGTGGAACCTCCACCGGCGCATCGCCCTCCTGGTCGTCTCATGGGTCGGGACGGGAACCCGGCGCATCGTCCTCGGCTTCATGGTCGCGACGGCCGGGATCTCCCTCTTCATCTCCAACACCGCCACGGCCATGATGATGATCCCCATCGCCCTTGCCCTGGCGACGACGGTGGCGGCCGGGGCCGGCGGGGAGGGGCCCGGTGAGGGGAGTACCTCCTTTACCCGCTGCCTCATCCTGGGCTGTGCCTACGCGGCGAGCATCGGCGGGGTGGGAACCCTCATCGGGTCCCCGCCCAACGGGATCTTCGCCGCCCAGCTCGCGGCCCTCTTCCCGGGGGCCCCGCAGCTGGACTTCTTCACCTGGCTCCTCTTCGGCATCCCCTTCGTCGCCATCTTCCTCCCCCTCGCCTGGCTCTGGCTCACCCGCGGGGCCTTCCGGGACCTGCCGGACCGGATCCCCCTCGCCGGCGAGGTGATCCGGCGGGAGCAGGCCGCCCTCGGCCCCCTCTCCCGGGGCGAGGCCTGGACCCTCCTCGTCTTCCTCATGGTGGGGCTCGGCTGGATCTTCGAGGAGACCAAGGTCGTGGGGGGCATCGTCATCCCCGGCCTCGACCAGGTCTTCCCCGGGATCACCGATGCCACCATCGCCATGGCAGGGGCGATCCTCCTCTTCCTCCTCCCCGTGGACTCCCGAAAGGGGATCTTCACCATGGACTGGGAGCATGCCCTGAAGATTCCCTGGGGGATCCTCATCCTCTTCGGGGGAGGGCTCGCCCTCTCGGCCGCTATTGTTACGAGCGGCCTTGCTCTGGCCATGGTGGAGCCCTTCACCCTCCTCCGGGGGATCCCCGTCCCCGTCATCATCCTCGTCGTCGTCACCGCGGTCATCTTCCTCACCGAGCTCACCTCCAACACGGCCATCGCCTCCATCATGATGCCGGTGACCGCGGTCCTCGCGGTCACCCTGGGGGTGAACCCCGTCCTCCTCATGCTCTCCGCCGCCGTCGCCGCGTCCCTGGGTTTCATGCTCCCCGTCGGGACCCCGCCCAATGCCATCGCCCACGGGACCGGAAAGGTCCCCCTCCGGGTGATGGTCCGGACGGGTTTTGTCCTGAACCTCATGGCCATCGTGCTCTGGACCCTCTTCTCCCTCACCTGGCTCCCCTGGGTACTCGGGATAGATACCGGGCTGCCGGCCTGGGTTACCGTGCCATAATCTCCGAAGGGGGGCAGACCCCCGGAAGGGTGGGGGGGACTGACGGAGAAAGGTATTAATAACCCGGGATGCAACCCACTACCAATGCCCATACCGGCACCTGCCCCGAACAGGGGTATACCGTCCCATCCATGGGGCGTAGTAACGCCTGGTAAGCGGCAGCTCTTCTTCCCGTACTGACGCATCATCCGGCCCTGCCGGGATGGCGGGCGAGGTACGGATTCTCGAAGAACTATCCGGGAAGGTCTGTTGGGGTATGCACATGATCATGGCTGGAAACGGGGGCCCGGGGGAGGTCGACCGGAGGGGAGGCATCTACGCCCTCATCGAATCCCTGGGGGAACAGTGCGGGAACAGCGAACGGATCCGGGCGGCCCAGGCCCTCGGGGAGAGCAGGGACCCGAGGGCCATCTCGCCCCTCATCGGGTGCCTGAAGGATCCTGACCCGGGGGTCCGGAGGAGCTGCGCCGAGGCGCTCCTCCGGCTCGGGTCCATCCGCTCGGTGGGGGCCTTCATCGAGCGGCTGGAGGACCGGGAGGAGTCGGTCTTCACCCGGAGGGTCGCGGCCGACGCCCTCGCGAAGATCCGGACCTACAGCGCCATCGAGTGCCTGGTGGGCCGGCTCCTCGACCGGGAGGAGGAGGAGGCCATCCGGCTCCACGCGGCCGATGCCCTCGGGAGGACGGGGAGCCTCCGGGCCATCGATGCCCTCGAGAAGGGGCTCTCAGACGGGAACTCCCGGGTGAAGGAGGAGTCGGGGAA
>JAJRCS010000051.1 GCA_028678815.1 Methanomicrobiales archaeon
TAGGTCTGCACCCGGACCCGGGTCCCGTCCCAGTCGATCTCTCCCCGGTTCCCGTCCCCGAGGGCACCCTCGATGACCGTCACCTTCGCCCGGTTCAGCCTGACGTTCTCCCGCAGGACCTCTGCCGTGACGGGTTCCACGGCCACCACGTGAGGGGAGTACCGCGCAGCCCGGATGGAGAATGCCCCGACGTTGGCACCGATGTCGAGGACATGGTCCTCCGGCCGGATATCCCCGAACCAGTACTCCCTCACGTCCGTGACCTGACGGTACGGGAGATCCTGCTCTGAGTACCTGATGGTTTGTTCACCTGGAGGATTCATACCGCGGAAGATGCAGGGGGTGCAGGCGCCGTGGCGGGCGGGATCTCGCCGGCCTCGTAGACAAGGGTGAAATACCGGGCGATGAACACCGTGAGGAAAGGCGCGAGGGCCACGGGGACGATCCAGCCGACATAGGGGATGATCGCTGGCATCGAAACGACGATGCTGTACAGTACCGCGATGAAAACGAGGAGGACGAGGGCGATGATGTAGTTCACCCACCCGATCCGCCTGAGGATCCCCGTGATGGCGGAGAATCTCCACCCCTCTGCCATACTCTCCGTCCGGGCGAACCTGATGGCCCCCATGGTCACGTACAAGCTTGCGATGATGATGACAATCATCGCTCCCAGGAAGACGAGAAGAGCGGCGAGAATGAGGGGAGGACTGCCGAGGCCTGGAAAGAGTCCGCCCGGGAATAAACCTCCCAGCAGGAGGACCACCAGCAGGAGCCCAAGGAGGATCGCCGGCAGGAACCAGACGAATATCACGATGTCCACCTTGATCCCGTCGATAAAGAGGGATGCCCAGCCGGTGAAGTCCGGGCCGGGAACGGTCCCCCGGTATATCCGGACCGTGTATCCCGCGATGAAGAAGGAGGCGAGGATACCCGCGATCACCAGGGCAGCGATGGAACCCCAGGGGATCAGCTCCCAGTGGATGGCAGCCCCGGTGAAGATCTTCCCGGGATCTATGACGAACCGCACGAGGGAGAAGGGCAGGCCGAGGAGGACGAAGATCAGCCACCGGCCCCAGTGCCCGGCGAAGGTATCACGGGTATACCCGAGGGAGTCATTGATGAGCTTCTCGAAGTTCATGGAGACACCTGCCTAACAGGGAGGAGGGTCCGGGTCGAATTAATGGTATGGGTGGAAATCCTAATGCCCGCAGAAGGGTTACAGAGGTGTGGCATGAAGAACGCCTTCCACGTGATGATCATCCCCACCCTCGGCTGCCCGTCGAAGTGTGCCTACTGCTGGAGCTCCGAGGAGGGATCGCCGGTCATGAGCATCGACACGGTAAAGGAGATCGTCGCGTGGCTGAAGGACTTCCGGACCGACCGGGTCACCTTCACCTTCCACGGGGGGGAGCCGCTCCTCGCCGGCGCCGACTTCTACCGACAGGCTCTCCCCCTCCTCTCGGAGGGCCTCGCCCACCTCCAGCCGGAGTTCGCCCTCCAGACGAACCTCTGGAGGATGACGCCGGAGCTCGCGGAGATCCTCGCACAGTACCAGGTCCCCATCGGCTCCTCCATCGACGGACCGCAGGAGCTGAACGACCTCCAGCGGTCTGAGGGGTACTTCGAACGGACCATGCGGGGGTACGAGATCGCGAAGGCCCACGGCCTCTCTGTCCGGTTCATCTGTACCTTCACCTCGCACTCCGTGAAGTCCCGTGAGGAGATCTTCAACTTCTTCCGGGAGAACGGGCTCACCCTGAAGCTGCACCCCGCCCTGCCCTCGCTCCGCTCCGACGAGCCCCGGAAGTGGGCCCTCGACCCGGAGGAGTACGGGGACCTCCTCGTCTACCTCCTCGACAGGTACCTGGAGCACATGGACGAGATCGAGGTGATGAACATCAACGACCTGGTCCGGTGCGTCTTCACCCGGCGGGGGAGCGTCTGCACCTTCGTGGACTGCATGGGCAATACCTTCGCCGTGGGACCGGACGGGAGCATCTACCCCTGCTACCGGTTCGTCGGGATGCCGGAGTGGGTCATGGGGAATGTCCGGGATCATCCCTCCCAGGCAGACCTGGCCCGTTCTCCGCCGGGGAAGCTCATGCAGGAATACAGGGAGTTCGTCGACAAAGCCTGCGGCGGATGCGCCCACATCGGGTACTGCCGGGGCGGATGCCCGTACAACGCCATCTCCCCGACGGGCGGAAAGATTGAGGGGGTAGATCCGTACTGCAAGGCCTACAGGCGGATCTTCGACGAAATCACCGACCGGCTGAACAAAGAGATGTTCGGGTCACCGATGATGGAGATGGAACCGTTTGCGTCGCGGCGGAAGAAGGGGAAAAAGCCCGGGATCATGGCCATCATCCAGAAGGGGGTCACGGGAAGGATCGAGTACCCGTGAACCGTCCCTCGATTTTCTGCAGGAGGTGATGATCTCCCAGGGGAGAGGGTCATCCACCGTATCCCTTATCTCCCCTCTCCTCAATTCAGGATAAGGAGGATCACGAGTTCATGGTCACCGTCGGCGTGCATGTCTCCATCGCGAAGTCCATCGACCTCGCGGTGGACCGGGCGAAGGAGATCGGATGCGACACCTTCCAGATCTTCTCCCGGAGCCCGAGGGGCTGGAGCTTCAAGGACCTGACAGAGGAGCAGGTGAAGGCATTCCGTGGGAAGATGAAGGCGAGCGGCATCGTCGGGCCCGTGGATCACATGCCCTACCTCCCGAACCTTGCCTCCCCGAAGGGCGAGCACTACCGGCGGTCCGTGGACACCCTGAAGGCTGAGCTCCACCGGTCCGGCCAGCTCGGCATCCCGTACCTGGTCACCCACCTGGGCCACTACCATGACGAAGGAAAGGAGGGAGGCTATGCAGGGGTTACCGGGGCCGTCAATGAGGCCTTCTCGGCGGTGAAAAACGACGTGATGCTCCTCCTCGAGACCACCTCCGGGGAGAAGAACACCGTGGGGGGGACCTTCGAGGACATCCGGCAGATCATGGACGGCATCGGGGAGCCGGAACGGGTCGGGGTCTGCTACGACACCTGCCACACCTTCGTCGGGGGGTACGAGCTGCGGACCCCCGAGGGGCTCGGGGAGACCATGGACCACTTCGACGAGGTCATCGGCCTCTCCCGGCTGAAGGTGGTCCACCTGAACGATGCGAAGGGGGACTTCGGGAGCCACTGGGACCGGCACGAGCACATCGGGATGGGCTCCATCGGTGAGGAGGGCTTCCGGAACATCCTCCACCACCCGGCCTTCGCCCGGCTCCCCCTCGTCTGCGAGACCCCCGTGGACGAGCGGAGGGACGACGTGGGAAACATCCGGAAGGTGAGGGAACTCGCGGAGAAAGAAGCGTCGCCGGGCGGGAGAAAGAAACCCCGGAAGGTGACCGGGGGACGGTAGGAGGCCGTTCCCGATCCACTGGTATAAAGAGAGGCCGCCCCCAATACATTCCCCGTGAAGGGGAAGCTCGACGGATCCACGGTCCTCCTGGGGCCGGACGGGGTGGTGCTCCACGAGCAGGGCGGCTTCGGGCGGGTGGACCGGGGCGGCCTCCGGCTCTCCCCCGAGGAGGCCCTCTACCTGGTCCAGAGGGAGAAGCTGGAGGTGGAGGGGCAGGGCTTCGAGAGCCTTCTCTCGGCCTTCTCCGACCGGCCGGGCCTCTTCCGGAGCTTCCTCGTGTACCGGGACATCCGGGAGCGGGGCTTCGCCGTGCAGCCCGGCGTCGGGCACTACCGGCTCTTCCGGCGGGGCGAGCGGCCGGGCACCGGCCGGTCCCGGCTCCTCGTCCGGGTCCTCTCGGAGCGGGACCTCGTGGACTTCGAGGTCATCCGGTCCGAGGTGGAGACCTCGGACAACATGCGCAAGGACCATGTCCTCGCCGTGGTGGACGACGAGGGGGAGCTCACCTACTACGGGGTGAAGGTGACCGACCTCGCCCCCGTCTCCCCCCCGCCTGCCTGTCCCTTGGCAGAGGGGCGCCTCTTCGGGAGCACCGTCATGCTCTCCGGCCCGGTCCCTCCAGGCATCCGGGACGCATGGTTCGGGACCCCCCTGGATGACGGGAAGCTCGTCCTCTCCCCCGTCGAGGCCCTCTACCTCATGCGAAAGGGGGCACTGGTCCTTCCGGGCAGGGGCGGCCCCACCACGCCGGAGGTGTACCTGGAGAACGCCCTCCCCTCGGATCCCGAGCTCGCCGAGAAGGCAGCCGTGTACGCGGACCTGAGGGAGCACGGGTACATCCCCCGCACGGGGTACAAGTTCGGCCACCATTTCCGGGTGTACACGAAGGACAGGAACCACTCGGACCTCCTCGTCCATGCCATCCCGCCGGGCCAGACCCTCGCCGTATCGGTCATCTCCCGCTCGGTGCGGCTCGCCCATTCCGTGAAAAAGAAGATGTTATTTGCCTGCGTACATCCCTCAGGCATCCGGTACATCGAGTTCGGGAGGATGAAGCTGTGAAGGACGAAGGATCGGGAGAGGCAGGGAAGGCGGTCAACCCGTGGGGGAACAACCAGGGCCAGGACTACCAGGCCATCTTCTCGGAGTTCGGCATCGATCCCATCTCCACGGTCCTCCCGGAGCTCCCCGAGGTCCCCGCCTTCATCCGGCGGGGAATCGTGATCGGCCACCGGGACTACGGGGCCATTGCCCGGGCCATCCGGGAGGGCTCCCCCTACTATGTCATGACCGGCTTCATGCCCTCGGGGCACCCCCACCTCGGGCACCTCATGGTGATGAAGGAGGTCGTCTGGCACGTCCGGCACGGCGCGACGGGGTACATCGCCATCGCCGACCGGGAGGCCCACGCGGTCCGGGGCATCTCCTGGGAGAAGTGCCGGGAGTACGGGGAGGAGTACCTCGCCTGCCTCCGGGCCCTCGGGTACCAGGGGACGACCTACTACCAGAGCGACAACCACCCCCTCCATACCCTCGCCTTCGAGGCATCAACGAAGGTGAACTTCTCGGAGCTCGCGGCCATCTACGGCTTCGGCCCCGAGACCTCCCTCTCCCATGCCGAGAGCGTCATCACCCAGGTGGCCGACATCCTCTACCCCCAGGTGGACAGGGGACCGGCACCGACGGTGGTCCCGGTCGGGATCGACCAGGACCCCCACCTCAGGCTCACGAGGGGTATCGCCCACAAGCTCCGGATGTTCACCGTCGAGGAGCGGGAGGGGTACGTCTCGGTCCGGTCGAAGAACGCCCCGCAGGAGGCGGTCTCGGCGGTCCACGCGGCCTTCCCCGGCTCGAAGAAGTTCGAGGGGCACGTGGACATCCGGGGCCGGCCCCTCAGGGAGGTTGAGGAGCGGGTGAGGGGGATCGAGCGGGAGCACGGCGGCTACGGGTTCTTCATCCCCTCCTCGACCTACCACATCTTCATGCCGGGGCTCCAGGGCGGGAAGATGTCCTCCTCGGTTCCCGAGAGCCTCTTCACCTTCACGGAGCCCGACGAGAGCACCGGGAAAAAGGTGAAAAACGCCCTCACCGGCGGGAGGATGACCGTGGAGGAGCAGAGGCGCCTGGGCGGGGAACCCGACCGGTGCTCGGTGTACCTCCTCAACCTCTTCCACCTCGTCGAGGACGACCGGGAGCTCGAGGAAATCCGGAAGGCCTGCCTGGAAGGAAGGCTCCTCTGCGGCCCCTGCAAGAAGGCGACCCTGGACCGGGTCTGGGCCTTCCTCGCGGACTTCCGGAGGCGGATGGATGCAGCCGGGGCAGGAGACAGGTGAGGCATGGAACTGACAGCAAACGAGAAACGGCTCCTCGTCGCCCTCGGGAAGAGGAGGCGGGCGGGGGTCCCCGACCTGGCACGGGACCTCGGGGCGTCTGAAGAGGCGGTGCTCCAGCATGCCCGCATCTGCAGCGAGCGGGGCCTCGTGGAGCTCAGGAAGGACGCGACGAAGAGCTACACCCTCACGGACGAGGGGAGGGAGTACCAGGCAAAGGGCCTCCCCGAGCGGCAGCTCCTCGAGAGCTTCGGGGAGAGCATCCCCATGAAGGAGCTCCAGAGGAACCCGTCCGCGAAGCTCGGGATCGGGTGGATGCGGAAGAAGGGCTGGGCGACCATCCGGGACGGGATGGTGACAAAGGCGGGGACCCCGCCTCCCGGCCCCGATGAGCTCGTGCTCCGATCCCCCGAAGGCGGCGGCGAGGGTGCAAAGGCCCTCATGGACCGCGGGCTCCTCGCCGAGCACGAGGAGGTGGCCTACGGGCTCAGCCTGACGAAGGCGGGGCAGGAGGCCCTCTCCGCGGGGCTCGAGACGGGGGAGGAGACGGGGACCCTCACGAAGGATCAGATCACCTCGGGGAGCTGGAAGACCCTGCGGCTCAGGCGGTACAGCCTGGAGACCCTCCCGAAGAAGGTCATCCCCGGGAAGCTCCACCCCTACCAGCGGCTCATGGACGAGATGCGGGATATCCTCCTCGACATGGGGTTCACCGAGCTCTCCGGGGGCCTCGTCCAGTCGGCCTTCTGGAACTTCGACGCCCTCTTCCAGCCCCAGGACCACCCTGCCCGGGAGATGCAGGACACCTTCTACCTGGATGAATGCGACCCCCTCCCGGCCCGCTACGAGCGGGTGAAGGCGGCCCACGAGAACGGGGCCGGGACGGGCTCGACGGGCTGGGGCGGCACCTGGTCGGAGGCGAAGGCCGGGCAGTGCGTGCTGCGCACCCACACCACCCTCCTCTCCATCCAGCACCTCGCGGCGAACCCGAAGCCGCCCGTGAAGGCCTTCTGCATCGGCAGGGTGTACCGGCGGGAGGCCATCGACCCCACCCACCTCCCCGAGTTCGAGCAGCTCGAGGGGATCGTCATGGACGAGGGGGTGAACTTCACCACCTTCTCGGGTACCTGAGCGAGTTCTACCACCGGATGGGCTTCCCCGGGGTCCGGTTCCGGCCCGGCTACTTCCCGTACACCGAGCCCTCCGTCGAGCCCGAGGTGTATGTCGAGGGCCTGGGCTGGGTCGAGCTCGGGGGTGCGGGGATCTTCCGGGAGGAGGTGACGAGGCCCTGGGGGATCGAGCACCCGGTCCTCGCCTGGGGCCTCGGGATCTCGAGGGTGGCCATGCTCACCCTCGGCCTTCGGGACCTCCGGCAGCTCTACCGGAGCGACCTTGCATGGCTCCGGGAGAGCCCGGTCAGGAGAGCGCACTGATCCCTGCGCCCCCGGCCGGTCCCGGCACCCTTTTATACCTTGCCCGGCGAGAGTATCTCCTATGGCACACGGGGACCAGCGTCCGAAGGTGAGGGTGCCCCACCGGGTGTACGAGCTCCTCGGGGATCCCCGGCTCGCCCGGCACCTGGAGATGACGAGGGAGAACCATGAGCGGGGCTTCGTGATGCTCCAGAGCCACCTCCTCCACGAAGCCGACCGGACCGGGGACACCCGGTACACGGACCTCCTCGACTGGCTGAAGAAGCACAGGCAGGAGTTCTTCTTCGGGGTGACGTACGGGTTCGAGGACGGGCGGTGAAGGGTGCCCCGGAGAGAAGAACAATTCTAATATATACCCGCCCGAAGTACTCCTAGCTTCAGGACCGGCCGATCCCCCATGGAAGCGAAGATCAAGGTTCCCCGGGATGTCTTCGATGTGCTCGAAACTCTGAGGACCGGCGGTTTCCTCGATATCGCGAGGAAGGAGAAGGAGAAGGGGTTCCTCATCGCCCTCACCCACTGCAAGTTCGAGTACGAGAAGAAGAAGGACGTGAAGTTCATGAACACCTACGAGTGGCTGAAGCGGCACAGGGCCGAGTTCTTCTGGGGTGTTCTCGACGGGTTCGAGATCGGGGGCTGAGCCCTCCGGGGCTCCCCGGGATGAGATGCCGTCGACACCATGTTGTCAGGAGGGGAGGGGATGCACCGATGAACGGACCTGAAGGCTGCCCGATCACGACCCTGTATGCCATCAGGTCCGGTGTCCCCCTCATCGGGCTCGGGATGTTCCTCATCCTCGCGGGGTTCCTCGGTCTCGTCGTGCCGGGGCTGCCTGTACCCCCCTTCCCGGTCAGCCTGATCTTTGCGGCCTTCGGCCTCTTCCTCATCTGGGCCGGGCTCACGAAGTGAAGGAGGGAACCAGGTGGACCGGGAACAGGCAGAGAGGGAGGTCCAGGTCCTCTCCTCGCACCCGGATCCCGCCGCGAGGGTCCGGGCCGCCCGGGATCTCGGCGGTACCGGGGGTGACCCGGCCATCGGGGCCCTGGTCCGGGCCCTCCACGATCCCGTGAAGGAGGTGCGGGCAGAGGCCGCGGGGGCCCTCGCAGCCATCGGCCTCCCTGCCCTCGGTGCCCTCACCGGCGCCCTCGGGGACGGGGACTGGGTGGTGAGGTACCGGGCAGCCGAGGCCCTGGGGTTCATCCGGGATGGGCGATCCTTCACCGCCCTCGCCGGGGCGCTGGGGGATGAGAGGGACCATGTCCGGTACATGGCGGCAAAGGGCCTCGGGAGGATCGGGGACAGGAGGGCAGAGGGTCCCCTCACCCTGGCCCTCTCAGACGAGAACCCCTTTGTCCGGCGGGCAGCCAGGGATGCCCTCGCGGCACTGCAGGCTCGGCCTGCGTGATCCTGGGCCGGGACTCCTCCGGGGCCTACAGCCGGCAGACAATGACCGAGAGGTTGTCGGTGCTCCCGCCGGAGACGGCGGCATCGAGCAGGGCGAGGGCGGCATCCCGGTTTCCCGGCGTCAGGGCGAGCTCCCGGAACCGCTCCGGCTCGATGTAATCATGGATCCCGTCGGAGGTCAGGACGAGCACCCGGCCGGCCGCGTTCATTTCAGAGATGTCCGGGACATATCCCCTCTCCAGGCCGAGGGCATGGGTGATGATGTTCGCCTGGGGGTGCCGGATTGCCTTCTCCTCCGAGAGTTCGCCCGCATCGATGAGCTGCTGGAGGTAGCTGTGGTCCTTCGTGTGCCAGCAGCTCTTCCCATCGATGACGTAGGCCCGGCTGTCCCCGAGGTTCCCGATGGTGCACCGGCCCTCCCGGGAGACGATGCAGGCGGTGAGGGTCGTCCCCGAGTTGATCCCGTGCTCCCGGTT
>JAJRCS010000220.1 GCA_028678815.1 Methanomicrobiales archaeon
AAAGTATATCACCCGACACAGGGATCATCCCATTGTGTATATCGTGATCCGCTGCCCGGGCTGCAGCACCTTCACCTACGTTGACCGCTTCCAGCGGCACAAGCTCTGCCATGTCTGCGGGGAGGTCATCGACGTGAAGAACGCCCCCGCGTACCTCGAGGTGAAGGACTACACCGACGCCGAAGAGGTGGTGAAGCAGCTCCAGCGGTTCCTCGAGAGGGAGGGCAGGAAGGATCTCTCCCCGTCCGAGCTCAAGATGCTCAGGGCGAAGTACGCCCAGTGGCTCCTCTCCGAGACCTGATCACCACGGCCTTCCGCAGCCGGGACAGATGGTGGTGATCCGTCTCCCGCACTTCTTGCAGAAGAGGCCGATCCGCTCATCGTGGGAGAGGGGGAGGTTGCAGTTTTTGCAATGGAAGTTGGCCTCATAGCCGCAGCTGTGCCGAAGCATTGATCAAGGGTACCCGGCCTGTGCTTATAAAGGAATCCCTGAAAGCCCGCTGCCGGATGCCCCGGGATGCTTTATAGCCGGGAAGCCCATGCTCCCTGAGAGCTATGGAGATGCCCGGCCGGAGGGAGATCCTCCTCGTTGCAGCCCTTCTCGGAGGGGCGGTGCTCCTCTTCGTCTCCTGGCAGTGGGTGGACACCATCCCCCTCGGGATCGCCTTCGCCGTGGTCCTCGCTCCCCTCCACCACCGGCTCTCCCGCCGGATCCCGGAAGGGCTCTCCGCCCTCCTCGTCACCCTCCTCATCCTCTCCATCACCGTCGCCGGTGTATTCCTCGTCGTCACCGTCATGCAGGAGAACCTCGCGACGAACGAGGGGATCCTCATGACCGCCGCCTCGGGGGCCGGGACCATCGCGGACCTGTACGCCGGGCTCGGGATCCCCACCGAGTACTTCACGGGGACCCTGGAGGGCATGGAGGGAATCGTTGACACCATCGGGAAATTCTGGTCCGGCCTCAGCCCGGGAGGGGTCATTTTCACCCCGGGATTCGTCCTCCTCTTTGCCGCCCTCTTCCTCACCCTCCTGGAGGGGGACCGGGTCCTCCGGTGGATCCTCTTCCGGATCCCGCAGGAGTGGCTCGGGACCTTCCACCGCCTGGCCGCCGTCTCGGTGAACGTCCTCTACTCGGTCCTCGTGGTCCACCTCGTCATGGTGGCCCTCACCTTCGTCCTCGCGGTCCCCTTCTACCGGCTCCTCGGGTACGGCCATGTCCTCTCCCTCTCCGTCATCACGGCACTCTGCGAGCTCGTTCCCGTCCTCGGGGCTTCCATCCCCATGGTCATCCTCCTCCTCTACTCCTTTGCCATCGGGGACCTCCGGGGGTTCCTCCTCGTCTTCCTCGTCGGGTACCTCGTCATCGCCCTCCTCCCCGAGCTGACGGTCCGGCCCATCCTCATGGGGCGGAGGGCGCACATCTCACCGGTCATCATGTTCTTCGGGTTCATGGGCGGGATCCTCATCCTCGGGACCTCCGGCTTCCTCCTCGGCCCCCTCATCCTCGCCGTGGCCGTCACCTGGTGGGGGATCCGGAAGGAGCAGCGGGCTGCGGCGAAGGCTCCCTGAACGGCACCGCCCTCCGGGGAGGAGATGACCGGACGGAAGGGGAGGACCCTGGCTCAGCCCGGCCTGTTACTTCTTCTCTTCCGGGCCAGTATCGGTGGAGTCCCCGCCCTTCCCGCCGTTCTCATCCTGGTCCCACCCCTTCCGGCGGTGGAGCGATTCCACGAGTCCCGCCGCGATGATCCCGGCAGGGAGGGCAAAGAGGGCGATACCGCTGATGGCCACCAGGGATCCCACGAATTTCCCGAGGGGGGTAATGGGGTACATGTCCCCGTACCCCACCGTGGAGAGGGTCACCACCCCCCACCACATGGTGTGGGGGATGCTCGAGAACTTCTGGGGCTGCGCGGGATTCTCGATGTAGTACATAACGGTCGACGAGACAGCGAGGACCATGAAGATGAGGACGGCGGAGATGAGGAGCTCTTCCTTCCTCGACCGGACCGTGTACGTGAGGGAATTCCAGGCATTCGTGAACCGTCCCAGCTTGAGGACGGTGAAGACCCGGGTCAGCCGGAAGATACGGAGCACGAGGAGGTCCATGGGGAGGACCAGGGGGATATAGAAGGGGAGGATGGCGAGGAGGTCGAAGATGGCGAGGGGCGTGACCAGGTACCGGAGCCGGCCCCGCACCGGATCCGCGTAGGCGGGATTGACGGTGCAGACCCAGAGGCGGAGAAGGTATTCCACCGAGAAGACGGCGACGGCAAAGAGGGTGATGCCCCAGAGGATATCCCCGTATGCAGCATAAAAGGCAGTCTCGGTCTCGAGGATGACGATGACGACGGTCAGGGAGATGAGGATGAAGAGGAAGGCGATGACGATCTTCCGTGGCAGGTCCCCGTCCGCGGGGCCCTCAAGGAGCCGGTAGGCTGTCTCCTGGTACTTTCGGAGCATCCCCGTTCACACCAGTCCTTCCCCGGGGGATCATTTATAGCATCCCTTTTCTTCCCGGCCCCCGGTTCCCCTCCCACGAAAGTATCTTCATTCCCCGGGCTCAACCCGAAAGTACCAGCGCGAGGGTTGCCAAGCCTGGCCAAAGGCGATGGATTTAGGGTCCATTCCCGAAGGGGTTCACCGGTTCGAATCCGGTCCCTCGCATCGGTCCAGACCACGGGAACCGGATGAGGTGCGGGTGGGTCGCAGAGGGTATCTGCTGTCTGTGAGGCGGATTCGAAGAACATGCCCGATATAAGGTAAACCTGTATACCGCTATTTCTAAATCCCTTCCTGCCTGAGGATCAGGAGAACATGAACTCCCGTGAGGGTGGAGGACCAGCTCCGGAACCAGAGGGTACGCAGCTGAAGGAGCTGTTCGATAACGAAATCGCCCTGGAACGAAACAGGAGGACCCGTCGGTTCATCGTGATAGGTCTCCTGTCCTTCTTCCTGGTCATGGGTTTATACGGGATTTTCCTGGGAATCCTGCCACAACACCCACCGGTTTCAGAAACGATACAGCCGCAGTTCACGCCGAGTCCGGAAACACCCCAACCTTCGTTCACCCCATATCAGGACATGGCACAGCCAACGTCTGCTGATCAGACATCGATAAAAGAACTGCCGGGTGTGATCAACGGAAAGGCGAATCCCGGCTTTCCCTATTGGCCTTCGGGAACCATTACGTACTGGTTTGACCCGGATTATCCCTGTAGTGTCGGTAAAACAGGTAATTTCCTCCGGGCCTTTAAAATCATCAATGACAGGACAGATGGTCTGGTGTCCTTTCAGAAAAGTTCCGACGGTGTATTAAGCATCAGCTGTCATGATTCCCTGGGAGCCATGGGTGCGGCCGGCTGGTCCAGTCCCTGGCTCTCCCCTTCGGGATCCATCCATAATGCCACTATTAGTGTGTACAGGCTTCCGCCAGGTACCTATGAATGTGATTCTTATCCGACCCTGGAGATGCACGAACTATTACATGTGTTAGGTTTTGAGAATACTGCTTCCCAGGGCAATGTGATGTATCCGGGAACAGCTGAAGGTTCGCCGAATCCCTGTGGAGAATTGGATGCCGGCATCGTGAACTGCCTCAAGAATATTTATTCGAATGGGAAAAAAGGACAATCATGCTCGGGAATACCTCATAAATAGAAGCCCGGTTGAACTCTTTTTTTTCTCCGGATCCCTCCCGGGCGAGGTAAAGGCCCGGCCCGCGTATGAGTATAGCAGAGTACTTTGCTAAACAAAGTATTATATCTCCGGGTGCCGTAAGGACACTTCAGGGAATATGGAAACAAACGAAACCACCGACCTTCAGGCCCTTGAGCGCAAGGCGTTCAGGTCCACGCAGGACGACGGGCTGCTCGAGATGCAGTTTGGGGCCGTCCTGATCATCCTCGGTATCACGGCGTACATCGATGATACGGGAATCTTCAACCATTACTACGGCTATCTCCTCATCCTGGCCAGCCC
>JAJRCS010000124.1 GCA_028678815.1 Methanomicrobiales archaeon
CTGCGAGGGAGAGGAGGATCCCCATGAGCCCGAAGTAGAAGATGGGGTTGTTCACCTTCGCGAGCCGGTAGATGGTGGTGATGATCTTCGTGCCGTCGTGGAACGGGTTGAGCTTCGTCCGGGTCCCGACCCGCTTCCGGTAATGGACAGGGACGACCATGATCCGCTGCCCGTTCCGGACCGCCTCGACGGTCATCTCGGTCTCGATCCCGAAGCCCTTCTCCTTCAGCTTCATGGCCTTCACGGATTCCATGGTGAAGGCCCGGTAGCCGGAGAGGATATCATGGAGGTCGCTCCCGTGGGCCACCTTGAAGAGGAAGTTGATGAGGTGGTTGCCCATGTGGTTCAGGAAATTGAAGGCACCCTTGTCGGCGGTATTCAGCCGGTCGCCGATGGCATGGTCAAAGCCCAGGTAGAGGGGCCGGAGGAGCTTCTCGGCGTCCTTTGCCGTGTAGGTGCCGTCACCGTCCACCAGGATGACGTAGGGCTGCCTGATCTGCTCGAAGGCCTCCATGAGGGCGTTCCCCTTCCCCTTCCCGGACTGGGTCTTCACGGTGACCCCCAGCCCCCGGGCGATCTCGAGGGTCTTGTCCGTGGAGTGGCCGTCCATGACGAGGATGTTCCGGTACCCGAGCTGCTGGAACTCCTTGATGACAGCGCCGATGGTGGGAGCCTCGTTCAGGGTCGGGATGAGGACGCAGACCTCGTCGGGGTTGACCTTCATCGGTATAGTATTATAAAATCCCCCGTCATAAGACCTTCCATGCACCTCGCCAAGCGAGGCCTCCGGGCCCTCGGGATCGCCGAGTCCTTCGCGGGCAGGTCCCGGTCCACCATGGCGGGGGTGGTCATGAGGAAGGACCTGAGGGTCGACGGGGTCGCCCTCGCCGATCTCACCGTGGGGGGGATGGATGCGACGGACGCGGTCCTCGGGATCATCGCCTCCCTCGCCCGCCGGGACATCAACGTCGTGATGGCGAGCGGCTCGGTGGTGGCCTGGTTCAACATCCTGGACCCGGAGGCCGTGGCGGAGGGCTCCGGCCTCCCGGTCATCGTCGTCACCTACGAGGCCTCGGAGGGGCTCGAGGAGGATATCCGCCACCATTTCCCGGGGGACCGGGACCGGCTGGAGGCGTACCGGCGGCTCGGGGAGCGGACCCCGGTCCTCCTCGGGGAGGGGCGGGAGATCTTCATCCGGGCCGTGGGCATGCCCGAAGGAGACGCGGCGACGATCCTCAGGGACTTCACCCGGGACGGGAAGGTCCCCGAGCCCCTCCGGGTGGCACGGCTCGTGGCCCGCGCCGCGATGCGGTGGGAGAAGGAGAGGAGACGCGGGGCCTGACGGCCTGTCATCCCTGCCTTTTCGGGGCCGGTCCCCTCCGTCCCCTCCTTCTCACGGGCGAGATGTGGACCTCGCAGAAGGGATCCCCCAGGCACATGCTCTTCTCGTGCACGAGGGTGAAGGACGGGTTGAGGGACTCCACGGCGGACCGGGAGTAGGCATTGCAGCCCATGCAGACCCTCTTCGCATCCATGCGGAGCTTCCGGGCCCGGGCCAGGGCCGGGCATCTCTCCATCCGGATGACCGCGGCATCCCCTTCGTCGGAGATACCGGCGACGCCCAGCTGCGGCCCCTGGAAGAGGACCGAGATGGTGGTGAAGGCCTCGGCCACCTCCCGGGCCGTGCGGAGGGGGAACCCGAAGGCCCGGGCGATGGCCAGCTGCTCGAGGCCGGCCTGCTCCCAGAACCCGACCTCCATCTCGTCCAGGGCCTCCCCGAAGGCCTCCCCGAGGGTCCCCCGCACGGCGGTCGAGTAGGCCATGGCGAGGTCCATGGCCCCGGCCGTGGCAAGCCGCCACCGGTTCTCGAAGGGGATCCGGTCAATGGTAACCATGTGATGACACTCCCCGGAGGGATGCCTCTTTCGCATCCCCGCAGGGGATTCTCATGGGCGTGACGGGATAAGGATTGCGGTCCCCCCACCCCGCAGGTGGACGGGCTACACCCTCGCAGTATCCTCGGAGAGGACGAGGTCCGAGTCCCTGTCGATGATCCGCACCGTCACGAGGTCCCCCTCCGCCACGGCATGCTCCCTGAGATCGATCCAGATCTCCTCGCCGGGGTCCCAGGCAGATCCCCGGGACCCGGGCCCGCCCAGGTGCTCGACCCCGAAGTGCTTCGTGCTGATGAACCGTTTCCCGTTCAGGGTGGTCACGTTGGCGATGAGGGTCTCGTCGTTCCTGAGCACGACGGCCGAGATACCGTCGTTCCCGAGGGGGGCATTCCCCTCGTGGAGGAGGATGAGGCAGCTGTCGTCGCAGGTCGGTGTGAAGGGGTCCCCGGCCTGCCGCACCGCGACGATCCGGATGTACTGGAACCGGGACGGGTCAATACCAGGCGGGGGTGCGGCAAGGACGAGGAGGTAGACGAGGGCCGAGAGGATGACGGTCATCCCCACGAGGAGCACGGTGCCGATGACCGGGGAGATGGCGGGGGAGGCACGACGGGGAGGCATGGGTGATACGGTGGTGCCCGCCGTCGGAGATAAAGGTTGCGAAAGGAGGGCGCAAGTGAGACCCGTGAAGACGGGATACACCGGGGTGGAGGGTGTGGACTATTTCTCGGTGTGCTCCTCGATGGCGAGCTGGTACATCCAGTCCAGGAGGAGGTTGCAGGAGGTGACGACGCATTCCCGGTCGCAGCAGATGCAGGGGATGAGCTCGCCCCCTGCAAGGATGAGGGACGGCGTGACCGCCTTCTTCACCGCCCGGAGGACGTAGGTCTTGATGCCGTCACCCTTGTACTCGATCCGCTCGATCTCGCCGCTGTCCAGGAGCTTCTTCACGATCCGGGAGCACTTGCGGCTGTCCACTTTGAGGAGCTTCCAGAGCTCGCTCTGGAGCACGCCGTCCCGGTGAGACTGGATGATCCTGAGTGCCTGCTCTGCGTGATCTGCCATGGCTTCAGACGACCGGCGAGATGGTGAGGATGTTATTCCCGCGGATGACCACGGTCCCCAGGTTCCGTCCCCTCTCGTTCCCGACCAGCTCGAAGGTCTCGTCCAGGTGGATATTCAGGTACTCGTCGACGCTGATGAGCCTCCCCTGGAACCTCCTGTCCTCGTCCTTGATCTCCACGGTGATCCGTGAATCCACGAGAGAAAAGACCTTCTTGATCGGGAGCACCATGCTGGTTGGCATCTTCGGTAATCTGGTTGGTGCGGGATTATTAATGTTTCTTCCTGCTCCTCCCGAAGGAGAGGCCGTTTCAGGATGATTGCGGGACGGTGGCGATGCCATCCACCCTGTCCCCACCCTTTGGGGAACACGGGCGGGATCCCTGCCCGGGCACCGGTCCCGGCGCGCTCCCGGGAGCCGGGGGATCTCCTGCCGGGCAGGGTACCGGGGGACTGCCCCCGGACCAGGAAACTCCTTTCCACCGCCGGGCACAACGGCACCTGGGCAAGAATGAAATAATTCTCCCTCCCAGATCTCTCCATCCGGAGGACCGGAAATTGGAGTTCGGGAAGAAGGTCTTGATCCTCGGGTACGGGTCGGTGGCAAAGTGCACCCTCCCCATCCTGCTGAAACACGTGAAGATACCGTACAGGAACATCACCATCCTCGACTTCGAGGACAAGAAGGCGGCCCTCGCTCCCTGGACCGCGAAGGGGATACGGTACTTCCAGCGTCGGATCACTCCTGAGAACCTCGGTTCTGTCCTCTCCGAGTACCTCGAGCCCGGGGGGCTCCTCATCGACCTCGCCTGGAACATCGACTGCTGCGAGATCGTCCAGTGGTGCCATGACCACGAGGTCCTCTATATGAACACCTCCGTTGAGGTCTGGGACTCGTACGGCGAGCGGTTCACCGCGACGCCCTACGAGAAGTCCCTCCACGCCCGGCAGGTGCGGCTCCGGGAGCTCGCGAAGGACTGGAAGGATGCCCCCACCTTCGTCGTGGACCACGGGGCGAACCCGGGCCTCATCTCCCACTTCGCGAAGCAGGGCGCCATCGACATCGCCCGGAGGATGATCGCCGACGGGATCGCCCGGGACCCGGGGAGGCTCGGGGAGCTGATCCGGGCGGGGGACTTCGCGCGGCTCGCGAGGGAGATCGGGGTGAAGGTGATCCACTGCTCGGAGCGGGACACCCAGATCTCCTGCCGGCCGAAGGAGGCCGGGGAGTTCGTGGGGACCTGGTCCATCGAGGGCCTCCGGGAGGAGGGGACCGCGCCGGCCGAGATGGGGTGGGGCACCCACGAGAAGGAGCTCCCGCCCCTCGCCTCCCTGCCACCCGGGGAGCCGAAGAACCAGGTGATGCTCGCCCAGATGGGGATCAACACCTGGGTCCGGTCCTGGGTCCCCGGCGGGGAGATCGTGGGGATGGTCATCCGGCACGGGGAGGCCTTCGGGATCTCGGACCGGTGGACCGTCCGGGAGAAGGGGAAGGCCGTCTACCGGCCGACGGTCCATTACGCCTACGTCCCCTGCGACGCCACCATCGCGTCCCTCCAGGAGCTCAGGGGGCTGAACTACGAGCTCCCGCCGAAGCTCCGGATCATGGACGACCGGGAGATCGTCTCGGGGGCCGACATCCTCGGGGCCCTCCTCATGGGCCACCCGTACAGCTCCTGGTGGACGGGGAGCATCCTCTCCATCGGGGAGGCACGCCGGCTCGCGCCCGGGGAGAACGCCACCACCATCCAGGTGGCCCTCGGGGTCACCTCGGCGGTCATGTGGATGATAGAGAATCCGAGGAAGGGATTCTGCCTCCCCGACGATATCCCCCATGACTTCGTCCTCGGCATCGCGAAGCCCTGGCTCGGGGAGTTCCACTCAGGGCCCTCGGACTGGACCCCGCTCAGGGACCGGGTCGTCTACTTCCGGGAGAACCCGGCGAACCGGTACGACACCTCGGATCCCTGGCAATTCAAAAACTTCTTATTCGTGCAATGATGCAGGATACGTAATGGCAAAAGGAGAAGGGGCCGGGAAGGGCACGAGGAACGGGGGGCAGGAGAACGGGGTGCCCCACCTGGACGGGGCGAGGAAGAAGCACCTCCAGGAGCTCGCCGGGAGCGAGGGGACTCCCATCTTCGTCATCGACCACGGGAAGATCCGGGAGAACTACCGGATCTTCCATGACCTGTTCCCGAACATCCAGATTTACTATGCGGTGAAGGCGAACTCGAACCCCGAGATCGTGAGGACGCTCTTCCAGCTGGGCTGCAGCTTCGACGTCGCCTCCATGCCGGAGTTCATGCTCGTCTACGAGAACATCCGGGGCATGCCGGACAAGGAGCGGCAGGACTGGATCTGGGACAAGATCATCTACGCAAACACCATCAAGCCCGTCGAGACCCTTGAGGCCCTGGACAAG
>JAJRCS010000151.1 GCA_028678815.1 Methanomicrobiales archaeon
GGGAGCTCACCCTCGTGCGCAAAAAGCAGCCTGACCTCCGGTTTGCGTACCTCATCGGCAAGGGGCAGATGTGCCGGCTCGGCGGCGGCGGGGACGTCTACCGGCGGTGCGAGGGGCTGAAGAACCTCTCCACCACCCTCATGCGCGAGCGGGCGGAGGCGGGATCCCTCGTCCCCTCACGGGACCGGTTCATCCGGCAGCAGATGAAGAAGACAACCGGAGACCGGCCCTTCGTCTGCCCTCCCTTCATCCACAGCCGGTCCTACTCCCGCGAGGAGGGGGCAGGCCTCCGGATGGTCCCGTCGGCCGCCCTCCGGACGCGGGCCGGGCGGGTGAGCCGGGAGACGGTCTGGCCCGAGGAGCTCGCCTCCGCCTCGGGGGACTGCTGCCCGTACGAGGTGATGCTCCAGGCGGCAAAGGACGCCGACGTCATCCTCATGAACTTCTACCATGTCTTCGACGACAGCATCCGGGAGCAGCTCTACCTCCAGCTGGGGATCGAGGCGGGGGGCGTCCTCCTCCTCGTGGACGAGGCCCACAACCTCGGGGACGCGGTCCAGTCCGTCCAGTCGGTCTCCGTCGGGGAGAAGGACCTGGAGGGGGCGGAGGGGGAGCTCCAGCGGCTCCGGGGCAAGGTTCCCGCCGCCGAGGCGGTGGCCCGGGTCTTTCCCCAGGTGCGGCGGTACATGGAGATGCTCCGGCCCTCCCGGGAGGGCGAGGACTGGTTCGACCCTGCCATCTTCGAGCGGATGGTGGTGCAGGGCTCCCTCTACGCGAACATGTCCGGCATCGTTGACGACATGCTCGCCGTCTCGGACGCCATCAGGGAGCGGAACCTGAAGGCCGGCGAGTTCCGGGAGAGCGCCGTGGAACGGCTCACCACCTTCCTCTACCGGATCTTCCTCTCGGCCCATGACCCCGCCTACCTCACCGTGTACCGGCGGGACGAGGAGGAGGTGATCCTGGAGGTCCGGAACATCGATCCCCAGGCGAAGATCCTGGAGCTCGCCCGGTCCCATGCGGCGACCGTCCTCATCTCCGGTACCCTCTCCCCCGTGGACTCCTTCCGGCGGCTCTACTTCGGGGATGAACCTGTCGCGACCCTCACCCTCCCGAACGCCTTCCCGAAGAGCCACCGGAGGATCGTCGGGGCAAGGGACGTGACCACCCTCTACAGCATGCGGGACCAGGCGGGGAACAGCCAGCGGATCGAGGGGTACATCACCGGGTTCTGCCGGCTGCCGGGGAACCTTGCCGTCTACTTCCCCTCGTACCAGGTCCTCTCCTCCTTCGCGGACCGGTGCGCGGGGTCCATCCGGGGAAAGGAGATCATCGTCGAGCCCCGGGATTCCGCCGATGCCTCGGCCGCCCTCCGGGCGTTCCTCAGGCTCCCGGAGCAGGGGAGGGCCGGGGTGATCTTCGCCGTCTGCGGCGGCAAGTGGAGCGAGGGGCTCGACTACCGGGGGGAGCTCCTGAAGGGGGCGATGGTGGTCGGCCTCCCCCTCGCCCCCTTCACCCGGGTCAGGTCCATGGTCATCGCCTACTTCCGCCGGAAGTTCGGGGACGAGGGGGAGTTCCTCTCCTACACCCTCCCGGCCCTGGACCGCGCGCTCCAGGCCCTGGGGCGGGTCATCCGTGCCCCCGAGGACCGGGGCTTTCTTGTGTTCTGCGAGCAGAGATTCCTTGAGCCCCAGGTCCGGGGCGCGCTCCCTGCCTGGATCCGGGAGGAGATGGTGGAGACGGCGCTGGACGGGTTCGGGGAGCTGGTGGCGAAATGGCGGTGACCACGGGATCGGAGCCCTTCGGGCTCTGGAGGGTGACGGTGAGCTGGCAGGGGAACGCGGTGTACCGCGTGCACTTCGGGAAGACGGGGCAGGAGGGCCCCGTCCACCCCCTCATCCACCGGTACCTCACGGGCCAGGAGGTGGACCTCTCCGGCATCGCCTCCCCCGTGGACGAGGCCGACGGGGTGACCGGCGCCATCTACCGGGCCGTCCGGAAGGTCGGGTACGGGGAGGTGGCGACCTACGGCGAGATCGCGGAGCAGGTGGGCACCTCCCCGCGGGCCGTCGGCCAGGCCATGGCCCGGAACCCCACGCCCCTCGTCGTCCCCTGCCACCGGATCGTGCCTTCGAACGGCGGCATCGGGGGCTTCACCCCCTCGCCGGAGATCAAGCGGGACCTCCTCGCCATGGAGCGATCCGTCGTCCAGGCGAGGAAGGGGAGGGTTTAACCCCGCTCCCGGGGATACTCCGGAGAGATGATGCAGGCACGCCGTTCCCTGGCAGGGGACAGGGGGTTACCCGCCGGAGGGTCCCCTGCCGTGGCCTGTTCCCGGCCGGGTGGATGGGGATGAGGTCGGCCATCGTCCTCGTGGGGGGCGAGGCGAGGCGCGCCGGCGGCCGGGAGAAGTACTTCTTCCTCCGGGACGGGCGGACCTTCATCGAGCATATCCTCGGGGCCCTCCGGGAGGTGACGGACGAGGTGGTCCTCGCCGCCCGGGACCCGGCCCAGTGCGAGCGGTTTCGCCACCTGGAGGGGGTGCGGTGCGTCTCCGACATCCGGAAGGGGGTCGGCCCCACGGGGGGGCTCCACGCCGGGGTCCTCGCTGCCCGGGGCGACCTCGTCCTGGTCGTCGCCTGCGACATGCCCTGCATCAACCCCCGGGTCCTCGGGCACCTCTTCTCCCTCATGGACGATTACGACGCGGTCATCCCCGCCTGGAACCCGGAGATGCTCGAGCCCCTCCATGCCGTCTACCGCCGGTCGGCCCTCCTCGCGTACCTGGAGGAGCCGGGCCACCGATCCCTCCGGGAGATGGTGAAGGGCATGCGGGTCCGGTACGTGGAGATCGAGGAGCTGAGGCGGATGGACCCGGAGCTCGCGACCTTCACGAACATCAACAAGATCGAGGACCTCAGGAGACTCACGGGGGACTGAGGGGGGCACTCCCGGGAGCATGCCTTCCTTTCCGTTACATGTATAACCCATGACCATGCAGGAATCCTCGTATGACCTTCACCTTGACCCTTGGCGGTCTGACCTTCACCTGGGGCAATGTCCCGGCTGACATTACCTGGGACTACGGAGCACGCCTGGTCTTCTGCCTCATCATCCTCGCCCTGGGGTACTGGGCGTACCGGCAGAGCATGGACAGGGCCCCGCTCCTCGTGGGTATCGCCTTCGGGCTCTTCGGGATCTACTACGTCCTCATCCTCCTCGGTCTCGGGGAACTGTACCAGACGGGAATCCTTGTACTCAGGTACCTTGGGTATCTCGTGATCGCGTTCGCGCTCTACGACTTTGGATCGCGAAGGATGGAAATAAGGATACCGGAATAATGCCCTGATATCACGGCCGGCCGCCTGCCCGTGAGGGCTCCTGCCGTTTTCAGTGCCCCGGGCGGACCGTCATGAGGCCCTTATAAAGGGTAACAGGACAGAGGGGGCTGGGGGAAAGGAAGGCGGGCGTGAGGGGGCCACTCTCACTCTCTAGATGCTCTCCCCGTTCCCTATAGCCCGGATATGCCCGGCTACCGTTCTCGAGATCACGGGAAGTGCGGCCTCGGGGAGCCCGAGACCCTCCACGACCCTGCGGGTGATCCCCGACGGATCAGTCTCATTTCCGGCAGCCCGGACCACCGCGGCATGGAGGGTGCGGATGACCTCCACCCCGTCATCCAGGGCCTGTTTCACTTCTGCACCCTTCCTCGGCCTGTCCCACGAGGAGAGGAGGACCCTCACCCCCTCCAGATCCTGCAGCCTCCCGATGGACCTGAGCGAGGTAATGGGATCATCGTAAACAGGGATCTCCCCCGTCACCGAGACCGCGTCGCCCGTGATGAGGACACCCTCGTCTTCGAGGAAGAGGGAGATGGAACCCGGTGAGTGACCGGGGGTGTGGAGAACGGTGATGGACCGGTCTCCCCCGATCCCTACCCTGTCGCCGTCTTCGAGGAGCCGGTCCACCCGGACGGACCCCTCAACGAGGGTGGAGAAACCCGGAACCGGCCTCTCCCGCGCCTGCAGCCCGGTGTCCTCGATCCATGCCCTTTCGGCCGGGTGCGCGGCGATGATGCATCCCGTCGCCCTCTGGAAGGCCAGGGCGCCGCCGAGGTGATCCGGGTGCGAGTGGGTGAGGACGAGGGAGGACACCTCGCCGGGCCTCCTCCCCGCCTCCCCTACCAGGGCGAGGAGGGACGGGGCTGATCCCGCGACACCGGCATCGATGAGGCAGGCCTCTCTCCCGGTGACGAGGACGGCGTTCACCGATCGTTCAATGAACCGCCCTCCCCCGGCCGGGATCCGGAAGGGAATCTTCCGGGAATACACCGATGGCGTGATCTTCATGCCGTCATCCTGCCCGCGGGGATGGGCGGAGCGTCACCGCTTCAGGTCTCTCCCCAGGGAGAAGGCCTTCCCGAGGAGCCTCCCGATCCCGTAGTACTCCTGCCTCGCCGAGTCGTAGACGAAGGGCCGGACCCGGGCCATCTCGGGCCTCCCGTCCGGGCCGAGGGCGGACTCGTCCACCTTCACGTCCAGGATCTCCCCGACGAACTGGGTGTGGACACCGATCTCGTAGGCATGGAGGAGCCGGCACTCGAGGATGACGGGGAACTCTTCCACGTACGGGGCATTCACCTTCGTCCCCTTCCTGGGGGTGAGGCCCGAGGCGGCGAACTTGTCGGTGTCCTTCCCCGAGGTGATCCCGAAGAAGTCGGCCTCCTTCACATGGTCCTCGGAGGGGATGTTCACGGTGAAGGCCTTCCCGTCCCGGATGTTTGCGTAGCTGTACCTGGGTTTCTGGAGGGAGACCGCGACGCAGGGGGGGCTCGAACAGCAGATCCCCGCCCACGAGGCTGTCATGGCGTTGGGCTTCCCATCCAGGTCATAGGTCCCGATGACCACCACCGGGTGGGTGTAGAGGAGGGTCCGGGCCCCGAGTGACTGCTTCATGCCTGACGCGTAGGTATCAGGAGAGGATGAAGGTGTTGGGTGGGGGCACTTCCTACCCGAGCCTCCACGCGACTCCGTCCTCCGCGCAGTTCCAGCTGTCAGGGGAACGGGGTGAGATGCCCCTCGATATCCAGGAGGGATCATTCTCAGGGCAGAACCTGAGGTAGGTGCCCTTCACGACAAAGGAGGCGGGGACCTCGTAGACGAGGATGCCCGTGCCGGGATTGTCCTTCTCGACCCACCGGTCGAGGTAGAGGGACCCCTCGTCCTTGATGTAGTAGTGGAGGGGGTTGTCGAGGGTATGGGGATCCACGGGGTCCCGGAAGGTGCCCCCGTCCCACAGGGCAAAGGACGACGCGAGGGGGGTCATGAACCGGGTGCGGGACCCGGATCCGTGGAGCCCGACGAGGTCGAAGGTCACCCCGACGAGGAAGAGCTGGGTCCCCCCGGGCGCGTCGTGCCTGAGGGTCACGGGATTCGAGACATCGTTGTAATAGTAGTAGTACTGGGACCTGACCTTCGTGTTCCTCAGGCTGACTGAGACGATCTGCTTCCCGAAGTTATCGTCGTACTGGAACTTGTTGGAGGGCGGGAGGATGGTTGCCACGGGAGGGGGCGATGAAGGGAGTGGGGTCGCAGCTGCCTGTACACTGGCCTGCGTGGTGTACGGGGTGGGCGGGGCGGATGGAGGTGCCTGCGGGGCAGAACATCCTGCAGCGAGGAGGAGCAGGAGGATGCAGGCGGACGAGACGAGGAAGAGGGGAATTCTCCGGGGCAAGAGGTTTGCGGGGGCTGGCATAGCTTGTTCAAACCGTTACTGCCCGTGAATGCCTGATAAGGGTTATGAAATGGATTCTCCGGAAGGCCGTGGTACCCTCAGGGCCTGCCATGGAGGGGTATCAGGTATCGTTTTATACGAAACCGGCATGTATCTGGTGAAGGAGGACCGGGGATGGTCCCAACGGTTCTGAACCATGTTTGAGAAGACCCTCTTCTCCACGGATTTCTCGGAGTATGCCCGGAAGGTGCTCCCCTGCCTTGCCGGGTTTCCCGGGTGCCGGGAGGTCATCCTCCTCCACGTCTGCGAGGAGGCACGGTCCCCCCGGGGAGGCGGCGAGATCGGCGGGGTATTCCTCCAGGGCTGCTCGAACCTCCTCCGCGGGGAGAAGCGCTCCCTCGAAGGCCTCAACCCGGCGATGAGGGTGACCGCGGTGGTGAAGGGCTCCTCCGACATCCCCGGCGCGATTCTCGAGGCCGCGGAGGAGAAGGGCGCCTCCCTCATCGTTGTCGGCGCCCGCGGTAACAGCCTCGTGGAAGGGATCCTCCTGGGCAGCGTATCCTCGGCCGTGCTCCGCCGCGCGAAGACGAACGTCCTCGTCATGCGCCACAAGATCGTCGAGGGAATGCAGGGGAGGAGCTACGAGATGTTCTGCCCGAGGATCCTCTCCCGGGTCCTCTGCCCGGTGGATTTCTCCCGGCACTCGGACCATGCCCTCGCCCGCCTCTCCGCGACCGTCGGAGTGGGGGAGGTGATCCTCGTCCATGTCGTCTCCCGGGGCGAGACCGAAGGGGAGATCGGGGAGGAGGTCCGGGCGGCGAAGGACCACCTGGAGACCATCGCGGGCAGCCTCGCCCCGCAGGGGATCGGGGTGAGGACCATCGTGAAGACAGGGAACCCTGCCACCGAGATCGCGCGCATCGCGGACGAGGAGGATGTCTCGGTCATCTGGATAAGCTCCCATGGAAAAGGCGGGTTCCGGGAACTGCTCCTCGGGAGCACGGCCGCGAGCGTGGCCATGAACGCACGGCGGCCGGTGCTCGTCGTCCGGACACCTGAGTGAAGGGGAAGGAGAGAGGCCGGGATCCCGGGGGATTCCAGGACGGGAGGACTGCGGCCCGGCCGCCGTCCGAACGGGCCACGCGACCGATGTGGAAGAGCCTCGCCCGGGCAGCCGTGATCTCCGGGGACCCTGCATCTGGCGCTCCTTCCTTTCCCTCCTCCTCTCCTTCCTTGCTCCAGGTCGTGGAGGAGAGACCTCTTCCGGATGCGTATCCTCCCCTGCCGGCCAGGTCTCGCAGGGCACGCACAGATGCGTAAGGTTTTAGGGGGCAGGGCCGATCTCATCCTGATGAAGCGGTGGGAGCACCTGGCCATCATCGCCCATGACATGGGATCCGCCTTCCAGCTCCTGGGGGTGGCCTCCTTCATGCCTTTTGCAGTCCTCGTCTTCTACCGGGAGTGGGGGATGGTACTCCCGATGCTCTCCGCCCCCCTCACCTTCCTTGTCCTGGGGTGGCTCATCGCCCGGATCCCGAAGCGGGAGGAGGTACCCCGGCTCTCGGTGGCGCTCGTGGCCGTGGCCCTCACCTGGATGGCGATTGCCATCATCGGGGCCCTGCCCTTCGTCCTCTCCCTTGGCATGTCCTGGACGGACAGCATCTTCGAGGCCATGTCCGGCTGGACGGGTACCGGTTACTCCCTCTTGGTCTCCATCGACGCGGCCCCCCATACCCTCGTCTTCTGGCGGTCCTTCATGCAGTGGATCGGGGGGATCGGGGTCATCGCCTTCGGCATCGCCCTTGCCGGCAGGAGCGGCCTTGCCCCCGTCCGGCTCTTCAGGGCCGAGGGGAGGCCGGATGATTTCATGCCCAACATCGTCTCCACGGCCCGGCGGGTGTGGGTGATCTACCTCACCCTCACCGTGGCCTTCATCGGTCTCGTCCTCCTCGCCGGTGCGCCTATCTGGGACACCATCAACCTGGTGATGGTGGCCATCGCCACCGGCGGCTTTGCCCCGAGGGACGGGGCGATGGCCGTGTACGGCAACGTCTGGCTCGAGACCCTCCTCATCCCGGTGATGCTCGCCGGCATGCTGCCCTTCAAGCTCTATTTCCTCCTCTACGGCGGGAAGGTCCGGCAGTTCTTCCGGGACCCGGTGGTGCGGCTGATCCTGGCCATGGCCTTCCTCGGGTCCCTCTTCGTCTCCCTGGAGCTCTGGCTCGTCTCGGGCCTCGAGCCGGCCACGGCGATCCGGCAGGGCTTCTTCGTCACCATCTCGGGCTTTGCCACCTGCGGGCTCCAGAACGCGGATCCCCACCTCTGGCCGGCCGCCGCCGTTATCCTCGTCACCATGTGGATGCTCGTCGGGGGCGCGGCGGGGTCGACCGCCGGCGGGATCAAGGTGAACCGGCTGATCCTGGGCTACCAGGGGATCGTCTGGTGGTTCCGGCGCTTCTTCGTGCGGTCCAACGTTGTCATCCCCCTGAAGTCCGGGGGACGGGTGATGACCCGGGAGGTCTCGGAGCTCGAGATCTCCAAGAACGTGCTCGTCATCGCCCTCTGGATCCTGACCATCTTCTTTGCCGTTCTGATCGCCCTCCACCTGCCCCATGCAGGGTTCGGCGTGGAGGAGCTGGTCTTCGAGCTGGTCTCCGCCATGTCCAACGTGGGCCTGGGCCTGGGGTTCCTGACGCCGGCGAGTCCCCTCGCGCTGAAGTGGCTCTACATCCTGCTCATGTGGGTGGGGAGGCTGGAGATTATCCCGGTCATCATCCTCTTCATCGGCCTCTTCAGGGGTTTCGAGGCCACCGTGGTAAAATAGGGTGGAGCGCGGGGCGGTTGCCGGGGGCGGGCCCCCTCACATGCCGCGCCGGAGCTGCTGGTTCAGGAGCGCGAGGCAGGCCTGCTCATCCTCCTGCTTCGTGAAGATGGTGAGGGTATCCCCGGCCTGGATCGGGACACCCCCGCTGGGGATGATCACCTCCCCACCATTCCTCTTCACGGCGATGATCACGTAATCCTTCACCTTCATGTCCCGGATCTGCCGGTCCACCATGGGGGCACCCTCCTCGGCCACGATCTCGAAGATCCGGCCGCCCGGGATGGTGGCCAGCTGCTGGAGCTGGGGGTTCAGGGTCCAGTAGTAGAGCCGCGCGGCCACGAGCTCGTCCGGGTCTTCACTGACCTTCACCCCCACCTCCGCGAAGAAGTCGGAGTGCTCCTTGTGGTTCACGATGGACATGACGTTCTGAACCTTCATCCTCTTTGCGAGCCAGCAGGCCATCAGGTTCACTGCATCATCATGGGTGGTGGCGATGAAGGCCTGGGCGCGGTCGATCCCGGCATCCATGAGGATGGCCTTGTCGGTGGCGTTCCCGATCACTGCCATCACGTCGTGCTTCTCGAGCACCTGGTTGCACCGATCCTCATCCTGGTCCACGATCACCACGTTGTCCCCGTGCTCCGCGGCGAGGGCGGTGAGGGCCCTCCCGATTCCCCCCAGCCCCACGATGATCACGAACATGCCCGTACCCGCTCCCCGGGTTTATGCCCCGGCGAACCTGCCCAGAATACCCAGGGTAAAGGCCATGACGAGGAGGGCCACGGTCTCGGTCATACCCAGTATGATCATGTAATTTCCGAATCCCTTGCCGGTTTCTTCCATGGCGTCGCAGGCGCAGGCGGCGCATTTACCCTGAAAGTATGCAGAAAGGCCTATAGCCGCGCCGCAAAAGGCCCCGATACCCCAGAGGTCATTGCCCTGTGCGGCAAATTCATACATCCTGTTCATGACGATCATACCATAGATCGTCTGGGTGAGCGGCGCCCCGACAAAAGCCAGGAGCATAAAGGCCGCCGGCTTATTCTGGCTGTATTTCTTCTTCCATGCTCCTATTGCCGCCATGCCGGCGACGCCTGCTCCGGCACCAGACCCGCAGGCCGACAGGCCAAGTACCAAACCCAATCCCAGATCCCCGGTCATACTATTTCCCTCTTCATTCTTTGAGCGGCTCGAATGTAAACCCACTCCATGTTACGTTCGCATGCCCGGAAAATTCGAGCACATTCAGCCTGACGCCGTGCACGAGTACTGATATGATTCCCAAAATGATGTTTAAGCCATGGCCGATGATAAGAATTACGATACCTGCCGCCAGTGCCGCCACACCAGTGCCAAATCCGGATGCCATGGTGTTTACCGTCTCTGCTATCGCAAGGCCCGCGAGGCCGACTGCAAAAAGACGCACATAGGAGATCACATCGGTAATATTATTCATGAAGCTCAACGCCACCGTTCCCAGCCCTTCTCCGATGCCTCTGAGCACCCGGGCCTGGGGGCTGGTGAATAAAATCACGAGGATAATTCCCGTGGCAACCAGCCATATCCCGAAGGATGGAAATGCCTCTCCCAGGACCAGCGTCCTCGCCAGGAAAAATGCAGTCCAGAGTATGCAGATATAACCGACGTCGGCAAGCGCTGTCAGCGACGGAAATTTCAGGAGTGCCCGCCAGGAATGGGCAATGGATAAATGCAACGCTCCCAAAAAGAAGCAGAACGTTTCCATGGTCTCGGGGTTGTTTAACTGCGGAACGAGGGGCTGTAACCATCCCTGGCCGAAAAAGGTGCCGGTCAGGACACCCCATATGACCGCGCAGGAACCCAGAAGGAAAAAAAGCGAAACTGTCGTTTTCATCTCCGCATTCAGGCT
>JAJRCS010000207.1 GCA_028678815.1 Methanomicrobiales archaeon
AGCTCCTTCTCGGTATTCTTCTCGTCCATGTCTTCCTCACTCGTACTCGATGGTTGCAGGCGGCTTCGGGGTGATGTCATACACCACCCGGGCCACCGAGGGGATCTCGGAGGTTATCCGCGACCCGATACGCACGAGGTCGCCGAAGGGGACCTCAAGGGGGTCGGCGGTCATACCGTCCCTCGAGTTCACCGCCCGGACCGCGACGACCCAGCCATGGATCCGGACGTCCCCCTTCACGCCGGTCCCTTTCCCGAGGAGGGCGGCGAAGCACTGCCACGGGCGGTACTTCTCCACAAGCTCCTCCTCGGCGATGGCGTTCGCCTCCCTGACGACGGCCACCTTCTCCCTCGTCACCTCGCCGAGGACCCGGACGGCGAGCCCGGGGCCCGGAAAGGGCATCCGGTGCTGGATCTCGGGGGGCAGCCCGAGGGCCCCCGCCACCTCCCGGACCTCGTCCTTGTACAGGTCCCGGATGGGCTCGATGATCCGGGAGAAGGCGATGGAGAGGGGCATTCCCCCGACGTTGTGGTGGCTCTTTATACCCCCCTGGCTCTCGATCCGGTCGGGGTAGATGGTCCCCTGGAGGAGGTGCTTTGCGTTCACCGCCCGGGCCTCCTGCTCGAAGACCCGGATGAACTGCTCCCCGATCCGCTTCCGCTTCTCCTCGGGGTCCTCGACCCCCTTCAGGGCCTCGAGGAACCGGTCCTCGGCCCGGACGACGTGGAGGGGCAGGTCCCCGAAGAGCCCGGTGATCCGCTCGGTCTCCCCCCTGCGCATGAGGCCGGTGTCGACGTAGATAGGGACGAGCAGGTTCCCGATGGCCCGGCTCGCCAGGGCGGCGCAGACCGAGCTGTCCACGCCCCCGGAGAGGGCCATGACCACCTTCTCGCCGCCGGCCTGGGCCCGGATCTCCGCCACGGCCCGCTCGATGAACTCCGCGGCCTTCATCCCTGCCGCTCCCTCGGAGGCGCGTTCCGGCGCCGTTCCCTGCACGCGGTGACGAACCCGAGGAAGGGCGGCGAGGGGTGGGCCGGCCGGGACCGGAACTCGGGGTGGAACTGGGTCCCGAGGAAGAAGGGGTGGCCGGGGATCTCGCAGGCCTCCATCCGGACCCCGTTCGTCCCCGAGAAGACGAGCCCCGCCTTCTCGAGGGCCGGGATAAACTCCGGGTTCACCTCGTACCGGTGCCGGTGCCGTTCCATGATATCGCTCCTGCCGTAGAGCCGGGCCGCAAGGGTGCCCTCGGAGAGCATGACCGGGTAGTCCCCGAGGTGCATGGTCCCGCCGAGCTGCCCGATCCCCTTCTGCTCCGGGAGGAGGGCCACGACGAAGGTCCCGGACCCGAACTCCTCGCTCGCCGCGTCGGCGATGCCGAGGACGCCCCGGGCGTACTCGATGACCGCGAGCTGGAAGCCGAAGCAGAGGCCGAGGAAGGGGACCCGCTTCTCCCGGGCATGGGTGATGGCCTGGATCTTTCCCCCGATCCCCCGGCTCCCGAAGCCTCCGGGGACGACGATCCCGTCCACCTCCTCCAGGTCCCGGGCGGTGTAGTGCTCGGCATCGATCCACCGGATCTGCACCTCGGTGGAGAGGGCCCTCCCCGCGTGCTTCAGCGCCTCCTTGATGCTGATGTACACGTCCTCGATCCCGTACTTGCTCACGAGACCGACGGTCACCTTCCCCGTGTACTTCCTCATGACCGTCCGGTACCACGACGGGTCCGCCTCCCGGCGCTCGAGGCCGAGGAAGTCGGTGATGACGTCGGCGAGCCCCTCCTGCTCGAGCTCCACGGGGACCTGGTAGATGTCCGGCATCGTGGCCGCCGAGATCACCGCCTTCTGCTTCACGTCGCAGAAGGCCGAGATCTTCCGCTTCGTCCCCTCCGAGAGGGGCCGCTCGCCCCGGGCCACGATGATATCCGGGGCGATCCCCACCTCCCGGAGGGCCTTCACCGAGTGCTGGGTCGGCTTCGTCTTCATGTCCCCCATGGTGTCCATGGGGACGAGGGTGACATGGACGAGGGCCATGTCCCGGGCCGGGAGCTCGCCCCGCATCTGCCGGATGGCCTCGAGGAAGGGCATGCTCTCGATGTCCCCCACGGTCCCCCCGACCTCCACGAGGCAGATCTCCGCGGTCCCGTGGTCCACGGGCTTCCCGGCGGCCCGGGCGATGGAGGCCTTGATCTCATCGGTGATGTGGGGGATGATCTGGACGGTGGTCCCGAGGAAGTCCCCCCTCCGCTCCTTCTCGATGACCGTCCGGTACACCTTCCCCGTGGTGATGTTATGGTCAGAGGTGAGCTCGATGTCCAGGAACCGCTCGTAGTTCCCCAGGTCCAGGTCCACCTCGCCCCCGTCGGAGAGGACGTAGACCTCGCCGTGCTGGGCCGGGTTCATGGTCCCTGCGTCGATGTTCAGGTACGGATCGATCTTCACCGCCGTGACCGCGTAGCCCCGGCTTTTCAGGATCCGGCCGATGGACGCGGTCGTGATCCCCTTCCCGAGGCCACTCATCACCCCCCCCGTCACCACGATGTACTTCACGGAGCACTCCACCCGCTGGAGATCAGGTTGATGTGAAACGTGATATAACTACAGCATGTTCGCCCCGATGGGAACGGGGAGCCGGGGGTCCTCCTCGGCCCCGGGCTGCCCGGGCTGAGAGGTTCGCCCGAATCCGGGTCACAATTAACCTTATAGTATACTAACCTTCCTGTTTATATCTATATAAAATTTCACATGGATCGTAAATTAAAATCATAATAATTGTTTAATTTAACTGAAAACATGATTTAAACAAATATCTTGTAAAAGATATATTTAAATACATTGAGTTGTACGATCCGGTGGATAACCCCCACATGGGGGCCCGCAGGGCCCCGGTGGCCCCCTCTGCCGGTACCCCTGCGGCAACCAGTACCAGGAGCGTGACAGTTCGGATGACGGATTCGGCAAGAGGAGGCCTGCTCCTCGCGGCCCTGCTCATCCTCGGGGGGCTGGCCGGCCCGGCCATGGCCCTCGCGGGATACGAGACCCGGCTCACGAGCGGGGCCTCCCAGCATACCTGGCCCGCCCTCTCGGGGGACCTCGTCGCGTACGAGGACAACCGGAACGGGCAGACCGATATCTACCTCTATGACCTGCGGACAGGGACCGAGCAGCGGCTCACCGACGAGCCCTGCGAGCACTACTGGCCGAAGATCTCCGGCGACCGGGTCGTCTGGTGGGACAACCGGTCGGGCGAAAAGAACTATGACGTCTTCATGTACAACACGACGACCGGGATCGAGACCCGGATCACGAGCGAGCCCCACAACCAGGAGAACGCCGAGATCTTCGGGGACCGGATCGTGTACATGGATGCCTGGTCCGGGAACTTCGATGTCTCTCTCTACGACACCCTGGCCGGCTCGGAGACCCGGATCACGGACGATCCCGCCGACCAGTGGGAACCCCAGATCTGGGGTGATCGGATCGTCTGGATGGACAACCGGTCGAACCCCGGGTATGATCCGAGCTCCCAGTACTTCGACTACTACACCTATGACCTGTCCACCCTCACGGAACAGGCCCTGACCACCCAGGGATGGGCCTGGTACGGCGGGATACACGGGGACCGGTTCGTCTGGTCCCAGTGGCGGCCCGACGGGAGTTACCCCGGGGGCAACAACGAGCAGATCTACCTCTACGACTTCCCGACCGGCACCGAGACCCGGATCACCTCGGATGCCTCGAACCACTGGTACCCGAAGGTCTACGAAGATCGCATCGTCTGGGAGGACGACCGGAACGGGGCCGATTCGAACTGGGATATCTACCTCTACAATGTCACCACCGGCGCCGAGGAGCAGGTCACGACCCTCCCCTCGGCCCAGTGGAACCCCGTGGTCTGGGGGAACCGGATCGTCTACGAGGATTACCGGGACGGGAACCCCCAGATCTTCCTCTACACCATCGTGACCAAACCGGTCCCCGGTTTCACGTCTGACGTAACGACGGGAAGCGCCCCGCTCACCGTTGTCTTCGCCGACCTGACCGAGGGGAATGTCACCGGCTGGCTCTGGGACTTCGGTGACGGGTCCACGAGCGGGGAAGAGAATCCCTCCCACACCTATACAGGTACCGGTTCCTACACGGTGACCCTGACTGCGACGAATGCAGCCGGGAGTGCCACCGTCTCCATCGCCGGTTACGTCACCGTCACCACGGGTGTCATCCCCCTCCCCGGATTCACCCAGCCGCCCACCGATCCCGATACCGATGGTATATACGAGGATCTGACCGGTGACGGCCAGCTCAGGTTCAACGACGTGGTGACCTTTTTCCAGAACATGGAGTGGATCAGCGCGAACGAGCCTGTCCAGGCCTTTGACCTGAACGGGAACGGAAGGATCGATTTCAACGACGTTGTGAAGCTGTTTCAGGAGTTGTGACAACAATGACCCATACGCATGTCCGGTTACTCTTAACCGGACTCCTGATCGCTGCATTCCTCATGTCTGCAGCATCGGCATTTGCCGTCATCGTGCATGATGCCGAAGTACAGGCCGGGGGTACCGTGAGTATCCCCGTGGAGATCGACGAGGTCCCTGTGAATCTCTGGTTCTACCAGGTCACCCTGACCAACCCGGATCCTCCCCTCTGGGAGTTTATAAGTGCCGCATTCCCGCCATGGGTTACCCTGACGGAAAGCTCCGCCCTCCCTGCCGACACCCTCATGCTGAAGGCAGGATCCCTCACGAGCCCCATACCGGCAGGG
>JAJRCS010000224.1 GCA_028678815.1 Methanomicrobiales archaeon
CTTCGGGCACCCGTGTGTGGTCGAAGATGGACTGATGTCCATCTCCTCCTCGCTTGGCCACCGTACGGTGCCCGGTCATTGGTCGAAAAGGACCTTATGGCCCTTTTCTCCTCGACCAGTCACCCTCATGGGTGCCCGGTCGAATCCCAACACCTTTTACTCCTGAGGGGGACATATTGGAGGTACCTGTCATGGCGAGCCCGATTGCATCCATCACCCCCGGAAGCGAGCGCGCGGAGATCGCGGGATGGGTCCACGAGGTCCGGGACCTCGGGGGCCTCACCTTCCTCCTGGTCAGGGACCGGACCGGCATCGTCCAGGTCACCGTGAACCGGAAGAAGGCGCCCGCGGCGGTCACGGCAGCCCTCGCCTCCCTCTCCCGGGAGTCGGTGGTAAGGGTGGAGGGCACCGTGAAGGCCATCGGGAAGGCCCCCGGTGGCAGGGAGATCGTCCCCGACCGGTTCGAGATCCTCTCTCCGGCCGGTTCTCCGCTGCCCCTGGACGTCGTGGAGAAGGTGCCGGCCGAGCTGGACACCCGGCTTGACGCCCGGTTCCTGGACCTCCGGAGGCCCCGGGTCTCCGCCGTCTTCCTCATCCGGTCCGTGGTGATGGGAACCGTCTGGGAGTTCTTCTCCTCCCGGGGGTTCGTGAACATCGCGACCCCGAAGCTCGTGGCGGCGGCCACCGAGGGGGGAACCGACCTCTTCCCGGTTGCCTACTTCGAGAAGGAGGCCTTCCTGAACCAGAGCCCCCAGCTCTACAAGCAGATGATGATGGCGGCGGGCTTCGAGCGGGTCTTCGAGATCGGCCCCATCTTCCGGGCCGAGGAGCATAACACCACGAAGCACCTGAACGAGGCCACCTCCATCGACGTGGAGGTCTCCTATGCCGACGACCGGGAGGTGATGGAGCTCCTGGAGGACCTCGTGGTCTCGGTGTACCGGCGGGTCGCCGACACCTGCCCGGATCCCCTCTCCTGGCTCGGGGTGGACCTGCAGGTGCCGGAGAGGCCCTTCCCCCGGCTCCCCTATGCGGAGGCCATCGAGATCGCAGCCCGGAGGACGGGGGAGCCTCTTTCCTTCGGGGACGACTTCGGGGCCTCGGCCGAGAAGGCCCTCGGGGAGGAGATGGGGGTCCACTACTTCATCGTGGACTGGCCCACGGCCATCAAGCCCTACTATGCCATGCCGAGGGAGGAGAACCCGGAGCTCGCCCGGGCCTTCGACCTCATGCACCCGCGGATGGAGCTCGCCAGCGGCTCGCAGCGGATCCACCAGCATGACCTCCTCGTCCACCAGATCCGGTCCAAGGGGCTCTCGGCCGACTCCTTCGAGTTCTATCTCCGGCCCTTCCGGTACGGGATGCCTCCCCACGCCGGCTGGGGCCTCGGCGCGGAACGCCTCGTGATGACCATGCTCGATCTCGCGAACATCAGGGAGGCGGTGCTCTTCCCCAGGGACCGGCACCGGCTCGTGCCATGATCCTCATCCACAAGGTCCTGCCGACCACCGTCGTGGGGAGTTACCCCGTGGTGAAGAGCACCTCCCTCCGGTCCCTCATGGACCCCCTGAAGTCTGCCGTGGAGACCGCCGTCGCCGACCAGCTGGCCGCGGGGATTGACATCATCTCAGACGGGCAGGTCCGGGGGGACATGATCACCGCCTTCGCCTCGAGGCTCCCCGGGGTCCGGGGGCAGCAGGTGGTGGGGAAGGTCCTCCCGCCCGAGAGGCCCATCACCGTGCCAGACACGAAGTACGCCCTCTCGAAGCACCCCTGGGTGAAGGGGATCCTCACCGGGCCCTCCACCCTCGCCCACTCCCTCCAGATCGCCACTCCCACCTACCGGGACCGGGCCGACCTCACCCTGGACCTCGCCCAGGCCCTCGCCTACGAGGCCCGGGCCCTGCAGGACGCAGGGGTCACCCTCATCCAGATCGACGAGCCCATCTTCTCCACCGGCGCGGCCGACCTCGCCGTCGGGGCACAGGCCCTCCAGATCCTCACCTCCCTCCTCCAGAAGCCGGTCATGCTCCATGTCTGCGGCGGCCTCGTGGGGGTCATCGACGAGATCCTGAAGATGCGGGTCGCGGGCTTTGACTTCGAGTTCGCGGGGAACGACGTGAACCTCCAGGTCCTCTCGGGGAAGGACCTCGGGGACCGGTTCCTCGGCTTCGGGTGTGTTGACTCGAGCGATCCCGTGGTGGAGAAGGTCCCGGTGATCAAGAAGCGCATCCAGGGAGGCATCGAGGCCTTCGGCCCCGAGCGGCTCCTCCTCGACCCGGACTGCGGGCTCCGGATGCTCCCCCGGGACGCGGCGTTCCAGAAGCTGAAGGCCCTGGTGGACGCGACCCGGGAGGCCCGGGTCGAGTACACCGGGGCTACACCACGCGACTCGTCGTGGATATCTCCAGGCCGTTCTCTTTGATGAGGAGGGGGATGGCCCGGGTCGGGAGGTCCATCCCCTTGATCTTGTGGACGATGAGGGTGTGCTCGTTCTCGATCCCGTCGTAGCGCTCCTTGAACTCGAGGACGATATCCGCCGCGCGGCTGATCCGCATCTCCTCGAGCGGGGTATGGAGCCCCTTGTAGACGATGAAGAGGTAGTTGGACTTCCGCTTCTCGGTGTCCTTCGCGCAGATGGAGAGGAACTTCATCGTGGTGTCTATCCCGTACTTCAGGATGACCGAGGAGAGGGAGTCCACGACGATGCGTTCGCCCCGGCCCAGCTCCAGGTACTTCTCGAGGGAGACCGTGCGCGCGTCGATCATCCCCGGGCGGGGCTCGGCATCGGTGATGAGGTAGGATCCGTTCTCGTCCTGCTGCCAGAACTGCCGGCCCAGGAGTTCCATGCCAGAGACGGCGGTCCCCAGGACGAGGATGGTGGTCCCCTTCAGGAATCCCCCGGAGAGGACATGGTCAAGGCTCGCGATCCCGGTCGAGCGCTTATCAATGGCATTCTCCGGTGGAGTGGCGGTTGCTTTCGTACCCCCGGTCAAAGCGTATCATGCGCGGGATGGTCCCGGCTGTTCCCAAGAGGGTGTCACCCCGGGCGGTGATAAACCTTGCCAGCGCGGGAAGGGGAGACGGACGGGAAGAGAAACGACCGGGCACCCATCAGGGTGGCCGGGCGAGGAGAAAAGGGCCGTAAGGCCCTTTTCGACCAACCGGTATGGGGGCTCCTTATTTCTGGAGACGAAGGAATAGTGACTGGACGCTCCCGGGGGATTCGTTGCGCCCGCCCCCGCCGCCCCGGCGCCCACTGCGTAAGGATCGGGCCTGTCCGGCAGGCAGGTGGCCGTATCCGGAATCTCCCGTCAGCCTCCCGTCGTTCATTCTCACAAATGCGGTTGATCTGCAGACGCTCCCGGGGGAGTGAGGGTTCATCAGAACCCGACTTCGACGAAGTCGCGAGTTCGACCTCTCGGCTCGTCGCACCCTGAGGGGTGCTCCATCCTCGGGGATAGCCATCCCCTCGGACACCCCCGCCGCTGTGGCATCCCCCGGTTGCGATAGGGCCTGTCCTGGACTCTTCTCCGATACCGTCAGTGTGAAAACAGGTGGGTTCAGATCCCGAGGTACGCGCGCTCGATATGGGGGTCGTGGAGGAGTTCCTTCGCCTTCCCCTCGAGGACGATCCTGCCGTTCTCGAGGACGTACCCGCGCTGGCAGAGCTCGAGGGCATGCCGGACGTTCTGCTCGAGGAGGAGCACCGTCATCCCCTCCCGCCCGAGCTGCTCCAGGGACCGGAACATCTGCCCCACGAGGAGGGGCGAGAGGCCGGTGGAGGGCTCGTCCAGGACGAGCATCCGGGGCTCGGACATGAGGGCGCGGCCGATGGCGAGCATCTGCTGCTCGCCCCCGGAGAGGGTCCCCGCCCGCTGCCGCTCCCGCTCCTGGAGAACGGGGAAGAGGTTGTACACGTGGGAGAGGGCCTTCCTCCACTCCGGCCGGCCCTGGCCCCCCATCTGGAGGTTCTCGAGCACGGCCATGTCCGGGAAGATCTCCCTCCGCTCGGGGACAAGGGCGAGCCCCTTTTCAAAGATCCGGTGGGGGCGCATCCCCAGGATCTCCTCGCCCATGAACCGGATGCTCCCCTTCGCCCCGCGGTTGAGCCCCACGATGGTCTCCACGGTGGAGGTCTTCCCCGCGCCGTTCGGCCCGATGAGGGTGACGAGCTCCCCCACCCCCACCTTCACCGAGAGGTCCCAGACCACCTGGAGGTTCCCGTGGAAGACGTTCAGCTTCGAGATCTCGAGCACGGGTTCACACTCCTAGAAGGCGCAGACATCGCCCAGGTAGGTATCGATGACCCTCTGGTCATTGATCACTTCGTACGGATGGCCGTCGGCGATCTTCTCCCCGTGGTCGAGGACGATGACCCGGTCCGAG
>JAJRCS010000076.1 GCA_028678815.1 Methanomicrobiales archaeon
AACTTCACCGCGAGGATGGAGGCGAACTGGAGGGACTCCGCATAGATGTTCACGCCGAAGGGCAGGGTGGCAACCACGTGGAACTCGGTATAATAGGGGTTCGTGACAAAGACCTGGAAGAGGATGACGATGCCCCAGATGGGGGCGATGACGGCGAGCCTTTTTGCGTACACCACCGGGGAGACCCCCGAGAGGGCCCAGAGGAGGGCGAAGAAGAGGAGGAGGACGAGGCCTGCCGTGTAGACTGCCGTTGAGTACGGGACCGCCACGATGGCGATGGTGGCGGCGAAGCAGGCGAGGATCTTCACCCTCGCGTCGAGCCGGTGGAGGAGGCTGTCCCGGTAGGCCTGCCGCTCCAGGAAGAAGAGGTCCTCGATCATGGCCTCTTCCCGGAGGGGAAGACGGCCTCCCCTGGCCTTTTCCCGGAGGCGAAAACGGCCATCTTCATTCCCGTCCCCGGTAGGCCTGGAGGAGCGCCTTCTCGGCGTCCTCGTAGGTGTAGGCCATGGGCACCGGGATCCCGTTCTTCCGGAGGGACCCGATGAGCTTCGGGAGGACGGGCACGTCGAGCCGCATGGACCTGAGGAGATCGGGCTGCTCGAAGATCTCCGCGACCTTCCCCTCGAGGACGAATCTCCCCTTGTGCATCACGTACACGTAGTCGGCGACCTCGGGGACCACCGAGACGTCGTGGGTGGAGAAGATGACGGTCATCCCGAACTTCGAGGAGAGGGTGTTGATGAACCCCATGAGGTCATGGACGCCCTGCGGATCGAGGCCTGCCGTCGGCTCGTCCAGGACGAGGACCCCGGGCTCCATGGCGATGATCCCGGCGATGGCCACCCGCTTCTTCTCCCCCCCGCTCAGGTGGTGGGGGACCCGGTGGGCGATATCCTCGATGCCCATGATCCGGAGGGCCTCGTGGACCCGGTGGTGGATGGTCTCCTCGTCGAGGCCGAGGTTCGTCGGCCCGAAGGCCACGTCCTGCTCCACGGTGGGGGCAAAGACCTGGTCGTCGGCGTTCTGGAAGACGATCCCCACGAACTTGCGCACCTCGTGGAGGTTCTCCTTCGTGATGGGCTCCCCCCGGATGAGCACCGATCCCGACGTGGGGCGGAAGATCCCGTTGAAGTGCTTGAAGAGGGTGCTCTTCCCCGCCCCGTTGGAGCCGATGACCGCGATCCGGGCGTTCCTGGGGGCGATGAAGTTGAGGTCCTCGAGAGCGTTCCGCTCGCCGTGGTAGGAGTAGCTCAGGTGCCGGGTCTCGATGAGGTGCATGGTTCCTTCACAGGTTGAGGTTGCGGGAAATGAGGTTTATTGTTCCACCTGCTCTTCCTTCCGGCGCGAGACGGCCTTCATCGCCCGGAGAACCCCGATGACCGCGAGGAAGGCGAGGAGCGTGCCGCCGATGATGGCGAGGATGCCTCCCCAGGGGCCCAGGGTCCCCCCCAGGGAGTAGTCGGGCATGGGGGAGCTGTACGAGAAGTCCCCGGCCAGGTGGTCTTCGTCAATCCTGGCATCCCCGGGGGTATCCCCGGTGAGGGTCTTCTCTCCCTGCACGACAAGGGCCGTGCTCTCCAGCCCGTCGGGATCCGGGGAGGCGAGGAAGACCGCCGCCACCCCGATGAGGAGGGCGATGGCGATCCCTGCGATGAGAAAGCGCCGGTGGCCGCTCATGTCACCACCTGCTGGTCGGGCGCGGCTCCCAGCTGCAGGATGTCCGGCCTCGCGGTCATGATGAGCCGGATGGCGACCACCGTCACGAAGCCCTCGACAATCCCGATAATGGCATGGTAGAGCCCCATGGCGACGAGCCCTGCCCTGAGGGGGAAGGTCCCCGCGAAGGAGAGCTCCACGGCGCCCGCAAGGGCCGGGACCAGGCAGGCGAGCCATGCCGCGGCGAAGGCCGAGACCTCCAGGTTCCTCGTGGCCGCCATCAGGCCCCGGAAGCCGTAGAACCCCACGAAGCCCCCGATGACGCCCATGTTCAGGATGTTCACCCCCATGGTGGTGATCCCCCCGTCACCGAAGAGGACACCCTGGACGATGAGGACGAGGGTCAGGATGAAGACGGCGGCAAAGGGCGACCCGAGGACGATGGCGGCGAGGGCACCGCCCGCGAGGTGGCCGGTGGTCCCCATCCCCACGGGGAGGTTGAAGGACTGGAGGGCGAAGATCCCTGCAGCGAGGACGGCGACGAGGGGGATCTTCTCCTCGTGCATCTCGTCCCTCGCCCACCGGAGGGAGAGGGCGATGAAGACGAGGGCGACGGCCCAGTAGGCGAGGGCCTGGCCGATGGGGAGGAAGGAGTCGGGGATATGCATGGCGCACCTGCCGAAAGTATTACGTAATTGTATAAAAGTATTACTAAATCATCCGAACCGGGTGTTATGTAATAAAGGACCGGAGCCCGCCCCGGAGGAGGATCCCGGCGGCCCGGATCACCCGGGGTCTCACCACAAGGCGCCGAAAGAGGGTGGACGGGCGGTCCATGTCCCCCGCCTCGAGGATCTCCCGCACGATCTCCGGGTCCCGAAGGGCCGAGAGGATGGCATCCAGCTCGGCGGCGGAGAGCTCCTGCCTCGCCCGGAGGACGGCCATCCCCAGGGCGAGCTCCCTCCCGAAGTCCGCCTTCCAGAGCTCCTCGTACCTGGCAAGGTCCCGCTCCCGGAAGGAGCCCCTCCGGCAGCAGTCCGCGGCCACCGTGGCGGCGTGCCGGGCCGCGCGGACGCCGGTGTAGACCCCTCCCCCGGAGGTCGGTTTCGCCATCCCGGCCGCATCCCCGGCGACGAGGGTCCGGGGGCCGTAGGTCCGGGGGAGGACCCCGAGGGGGAGCGCCCCCGAGACGAGGTCGAGGATCCCGCCGCCGCGGGTCCCGAGGAGGCCGGCGAGCCGGGGCCGCAGGTCCCCCCCGCCGCAGAGCCCGACCCGGGCCCTCCCGTTCCCGAGGGGTATCACCCAGCCGAAGAACGTGGGGGAGGCATGGGGGTGCACCTCCACGAGCCGGGGATCGGTCGGAAGAAGGACCTCGGCCTGGAGCCCCCCGAGCAGGCACGCCGGCCGGCCGAGGCCGAGCATCCGGGCGATGGAGGACCGGACCCCGTCCGCGGCGATGAGGAGGGAGAACCCGACCTCCTCCCTCCCCCGGACCCCCTTCGTGACGGCCGTGTTCCCCCTGAGGGAGACCACCGAGGTCTTCAGCCGGAACTCGGCCCCTGCCCTCGCGGCAGCCCCTGCCATCTCCCGGTCCAGGATCCCCCGGTCCACGACATGGGCCTTCGGGACGCCGGCATCGATGACGAGGGGCTCCCCGGCGGAGGGGAAGAACCGGGCGCCGGTCACCGTCGCGATGACGGGCCGGGTGGAGACCCGGCACTCAGCGAAGGCGCCGAGGGAGAGGAGGCCCGCGCACTGGATCGGGTGGCCGATGGTCCCGTGCTCCTCGATGCAGAGGGTCCGGAGGCCGGCCTCTGCGCAGGCCCTCGCAGCAGCCGAGCCCGCCGGGCCTGCCCCGGCCACCACCACGTCATACATCCCGGATCAGTGTTGGGCCCGGGGTTCTTATCCCTCCCGATCCCGCGGCGGGGGTGGGGGTGCGAAACCTATATCGAGGAGCCTACATCATCATCCGGTATGCAAGCTGGGGAGATTCTTGGGGGCAGCATCGCGGTATTCATCATCGTCCTCATCGGCCTCTTCGTCCTCCCCCTGGCCGAGACCCTGACGGGCCAGTCCATGCTCCTCGTCACGGTCCCGATAGCCATCGCCGCGGCCCTCTGGTTCACCCTGTCCCTCCGGAAGCTCGTCGGGGGGAAGGGGAAGGATGCCCTCCGGCTCCGGATCCAGGCCACCCGGGCGGGTATTATCTTCATCGCGGCCCTCTTCTGGTCCGTGATCCTCGTCCTCCCCTTCAGCAAAACGGTCCTCGACCTCTATATCACCCTCCCCCTGGACGCGAAGTTCCTCTTCTGGTTCGGGTTGAACAGCCTCATCGCCATCCGGGTTTATACCTCCCTCCTCGCCCACAAGCCGTCCGAGGAGGAGGAGCCGATCCTCCCCCTCGGGGGCCTGAGGGTCGTCGAGATGAAGAAGTGAGGCGCCACGGTGAGTCACGGTGCGGAGCCCGGTGCATGACGTCTCCTGGCGAGAAGGAATTCCGGTGGAAGCAGTGCCTCGTGATCCGGGGGGATATCCGGATGAGCTGCGGCAAGATCTCGGCCCAGGCCGCCCACGCGGCGGTGGCGGCCTTCCAGCGGTGCGACCGGGAGACGAGGGACCGGTGGCTCTCCGAGGGGCAGAAGAAGGTCGTCCTGAAGGTGAAGGACGAGCGGACCCTCCTTGAGCTGAAGACCATCGCGGAGGCCCGGGGGATCGCGGCGGCCCTCATCCAGGACGCGGGGCTCACCGAGCTCCCGCCGGGGACCACCACCGCCCTCGGCCTCGGCCCGGCCCGGGCCGAGGAGATGGACCGGATCACCTCCGATCTCCCCCTCCTATGAGGGAATCCCCCTGGCCCCTGGAGAGGGCCCTCGGGATGTCATGGTACGCCACGGAGACCCCGGGGATCGGGGGGTTCCTCAGGCGGGAACCCGGGGACTTCGTGGTGGAGGAGGAGCCGGCCGGTCCCTGGGGCGATACCGGCCCGTACCTCGTGCTCAGGCTCACGAAGCGGAACTGGGAGCAGCAGCGCCTCGTGAAGGAGCTCGCCCGGGCCCTCGGGATCAGCCACCGGAGGATCTCCTGGGCAGGCACCAAGGACCGGAGGGCGGTGACCACCCAGTTCATCACCATCCATGGCCTGGAGCCCGGGGCGGTGGAGAGGATCTCCCTCCCCGATGTCAGCCTGGAGCTGGTCGGCCGGTCCCCCCATGCCATCGCCCTCGGGGAACTCCGGGGGAACCGGTTCGGGATCCGGATCCGGGACTGCGACCCGGAGGATCTCGATGGCCGTGTCGCGGTGGTTGCCCGGGCAGGGGCGGCGGGAATCTCGAACCCGAGGTTCCCAGCCTCGGGTTTCCCGAACTATTACGGGATCCAGCGGTTCGGGGTCATCCGGCCCATCACCCACGTCGTGGGCGAGCGGATCCTCAGGGGCGACCTGGAGGGGGCCGTGATGGCGTACATCGGCGCACCCTTCCCGGCCGAACCCGAGGAGATACGGGGCGCGAGGGAGGCCTTCTCCCGGGACCGGGACGTGAAGGAGGCGCTCCGCAGGTTCCCCGTCCGGTTCACCTTCGAGCGGGCGATGCTCCACCACCTGGATGCCCGGCCCGGGGATTCCGCCGGTGCGCTCCGGGCCCTGCCCCCGCGGCTCCTCTCGATGTTCGTCTCGGCCTTCCAGTCCTTCCTCTTCAACACCCTCCTCTCCGGGAGGTGCGCCCGGGGGATTCCCCTGGGCGAGCCCGCGCCGGGCGACCGGCTCATCTTTGCCGACGGGCGGGAGGACCTGGTGACCGCCGGGAACCTCGGTGCCGCGGCCCTCCAGGTCAGCCGGGGACGGGCAGGGATCGGCCTCTTCGTGCCGGGCTCCGTCGCCCGGCCGGCCGGGGGGCAGGGCGGGGACCCGGCATGGCAGCTCCTCGGGGAACTCGGGATCTCGCCGGGCGACTTCGCGGCGGCCTCGAGGCTCGTCTCGGCCTCCTATGCAGGGGTGACACGCCCCGTTGCCCTCACGGCCGGGATCGAGAGCAGCACCACCGGGAGCGATGTCATCCTCGGTTTCTTCCTCGGCCCGGGTCAGTACGCCACCACGGTCTGCCGGGAGTTCATGAAGGCTGACCCGGTGCAGATGATCTGAGGTCCGGGAGGGCGAGGGACCTCGCGTCCTCGATGGCGTCGTGGAGGTTCCCCAGCCGGTCCACGAGTCCCATCTCCAGGGCCTCCTCCCCCCGGACGATCCTCCCGTCCTCGATGTCGGCCCTCGATACGTTCCGGAGGCCCGTGATATCGTCCAGGAACCGTGCGAAGGAGGCGTTCACGATCTCCTGCGCATAGAGGCGTTCCTCCTCGGTGAGGGCCCGGTACGGGGAGGCCATGTCCTTCCGGGATCCCGACTTCACCACCGTGATATTGTATCCTTCCCGCTCCAGCCACTCGCTGATATCGGTGAAGATCCAGACCGTCCCGATCCCCCCCGTGAGGGTGTCCGGGTTCGCGTAGATCCGGGTCCCGTGGGCCGCGACGGCATAGGCCGCCGAGGTGGCAATGTCCCCCATGGAGACGATGACCGGCTTCCTCGCCTTCGCGTACTCCACGTCCGCCGCGATCTCCTGGGCCGCCGCGGGGGTCCCGCCCGGGCTGTTCACCCGGAGCACGATGGCCCCCACGAGGGGATTGTCGGCCGCATCCCGGATCTCCCCCCCGACATGCTCGCTCCCGGTCGCCTCCGGGGAGGAGAAGTCGCCCGTGGAGAGGGCCCCCTCCAGGTAGATGACGGCGACGGAGCCCTCCTTCGTGTAGGAGGAGAACCAGGCCAGGCTCACCAGGGCGAGGAGGGCGAGGAGGATGACGGCGGCGATGACGATGACCATGAGGAGGGGCCTCCGGCGCCTCCCCCCGATCCTCCGGATCTCCTCCTCGAGGTCCTCAGGGAAGTCCATGCCCCGCCTCCCCGTAGAGGACATCGTACTCGGTGACGAGGTTGGAGCCGCAGAGGTAGAAGCGCTTCAGGGCGAGGCGTATCATCTGGTCCTCGGTATCGATGTGCATCCCGCCGACCAGGGAGGGGGTGTCGGCGCCCCCCACGATGAAGGGGAGGTGGATGAGCCGGATCTCGTCCACGAGCCGGTGGCTGAGCATGTGCCAGTTCAGGGTGGGCCCGCCCTCGATCATGAGCCTCTTCACGCCGTGGTCCCGCCAGAGGAGGTGCATGAGGAGGGGCAGGTCCACGTGCTCCTTCCCGGCCACGATGATCCCCGCCCCCTTCGCCCGGATGGCCTCGACCCGGTCCCCCGGGGCCTTCTCCGCGACGGCGATGACGGTCGGGGCATCCTTCCCGAGGACGTTCGCCTCCGGGGGGATCTCGGCCATGCTGCTCGGGATGACCCGGAGGGGGCTCTTCCCCGGGACGAGGCGCACGGTGAGGAAGGAGTTGTCGATCCGGATGGTATTTGCCCCCACCATGATGGCATCGCACGCGGCCCGGGTCTCGTGGAGGAGGATCTCCGTTTCGGGGGCCATGTACTTCATGAGGATCTTCGACGAGGCACCCCTCTTGAGGGTGAGCTTCCCGTCGGCCGTGATCTCGGACATCATGAGGACATGGGGCCTCTCGCTCCGCGCTGCCATGGGGACTTCGCCTGCAATAGATCTCCCTCCGGCTTGAGAAGAAGATTTGGGTGGGGAGAAGAATGTTTAATGGGTCGCCTGCCCCTCTCTATGGGATGAACATCACCGCGCTCCGGCCCCGGCTCATCCACCACCTGGAGCCGGTCGGGAGGGCCTTTGCCCGGGCGGGATTTACCCCGAACCAGATCTCTCTCCTCTCCCTCCTCCTCGGGATCGCGACCATGTTCCTCTATGCCACGGGGCACTTCGTCACCGGGAGCCTCGCGCTCCTCGGTTCGGCAGGTCTTGACCTCGTGGACGGCATCGTTTCCCGTATCCAGAACAGCGGGACGAAGTTCGGTGCGGTCTTCGACTGGATCGTGGACAAGTACGTCGATACCCTCGCCCTCCTCGGGGTCGGGCTCTCGGGGATCCCCATCATCACCCGGTTCACCGACCTCCCTCCCGTCGCCGACTCCGTGGTGGTGATGGTCGCCATCATCGGGTCCATGATGAACACCTTCATCAAGCCGGTGGCCTATGCCGAGGTGGGCTTCGCAGAACGGCACGACGGCAAGATCGAGGACCCCCTGGAGGGTGTCGGGTTCTTCGGTCGGCCGGAGACCTTCCTCGTCCTCATCGCGGGCGGCCTCACGGGGCTCATCTGGGTCTCGGTCATCATCATCGCCA
>JAJRCS010000113.1 GCA_028678815.1 Methanomicrobiales archaeon
GATTCTCTCATCCTTCGGTAATCCAGATGACGCGAGGGGGGGAGGGAGGTTTCGTGAGAAACCGACCTCGAAGAAGTCGCGAGTTCGACCTCTCGGCTCGTCGCACCCTGAGGGGGTGCTCCATCCTCGGGGATAGCCATCCCCTCGGACGCCCCCGCCGCTGTGGCGTCCCCGGTTGGGATAGGGCCTGTCATGCAACAGGGTCAGTTTCATGGTGCTGACAAGAACCGCCCCCCTTGTATCCCGGTAGACGGGGGGGGCATGGCCGCGCCGGGGCGGTTGCCCCAGGAGCAGGACGACGACGATAAAGAAGAAAGGTAACCAACTGATCCGGCTCTGAGAGGTCATTGATCCTTCGTGGACGCTCCCGGGGGATCCGCCCGAGGGCTTGTCCACGGAGAGAAACAGGAGGTCGATCTCCCTGTTTTAATTCCCGATCTTCACGAGCATCTCCTCGAGGGTCGGGTAGTGGGACTCGACCCGCTCGACCCGGCCCCCTGCCCCCGGGAGGGCGAGGGAGAGCTCGTTCATGGAGTCGATGTCCAGGCCATCGACGGAGTAGTAGAGGCCGTCCTTCCGGTACTTCCGGTTGTTCCCGAGCCGGGAGAGGTCCCCGATGGAGAAGGTGAGGGTATAGGTGATGGACCCGAACATCTCCCGGAGCTCCGGGATGGACCCGCAGGCCACCTCCTTCCCCCGCTTCAGGATCATGACCGTGTCACAGATCTCCTCCACCTGGAAGAGGTTGTGGGCCGAGAAGACGATGGTCTTCTCCTGCTTCCTGAGCTCCTTGAGGAAGTCGATGATGGTCCGGGAGGTCATGGGGTCAAGGCCGGAGGAGGGCTCGTCGTAGATGAGGACCGCCGGGTCATGGAGGAGGGACCGGGCGATGGCCACCTTCCGCTTCATCCCCTTGGAGAGCTCCCCGATCTTCTTTGTCCCGGCCTCGAGGGAGAGGGTGTCCAGGAGCCGGGCGGTCCTCTCCTGGATGGCCTCCCCCTCCATCCCGTAGATCTCGCCGAAGAAGGTGAGGTAGGACCGGACGGTCATGGTCTCGTAGAGGTGCGACTCCTCGGGCAGGTACCCGAGGATCCGCTTCAGCCCCACCGGGTCCTCCACCACGTCGATCCCGTTGATGGTGAGGGAGCCGGAGCTCGGGGGTATGAGGCCGGTCATGATCCTGAGGAGGGTCGTCTTCCCAGCCCCGTTGTGGCCGATGACCCCGAGGATCCCGTGGTCCGGCAGATCGAAGCTCACCCCCTCGAGGGCGGTGAAGCCGTCGAAGTTCTTGGAGAGCCCGCGGGCGGAGATCATGGCATAATAATTTCTACCCAAGAGTGATTAAATTTATGTTCTGATATAAACGATATTTAAAGGTATATTTGATATTTATGGGAGTTTTTTCCGATATTCTCACCATCGCCCGGTGGGAGGTGAAGAAATCCTTCTCCACCCTCGGAGTGAACGTCCTCCCCATCGCCCTCATCCTCTTTCTCCTCCTCGTCCTCGTGACCGGCTTCGTCGCCCAGTCCGGCATGCACCTCCAGGACGGGATCTACACCCTGGGGACCGACGACGGTGAGCTCGGGAGCATCCTCGCCTCTGACCCGAGGTTCACGGTCTATGTCCTTGACCGGGGGACCCTCCTCTCCCCGGGGCAGGCCTTCGACGTGATCGTCCTGGACCGCACGGTCCGGGCACCCGCCACCGACCGCGGCCGCTCGGCGCTGCGGACCCTCGGCCGGGACCATGCCCAGTACGTGGCATCGGTGTACAGCAGGGAGCCGGACCTCTTCGCCGCCTATCCCCTCTGGATCGACCTCCAGTACGTGAAGAGCGAGCTGGACTTCCAGGCGACCCAGGGCGGGCAGTACATCTCCGTCCGGCAGCGGTCCCAGGCCCCGCCGGTCCCCGAGGGGCCGGTCATCGAGGTGACCCCGCCCTCCGGGGCCATCGCCTCCCCGGTCGAGGAGCTCCGGAGGAGCATCCGCGAGGACGCGGGGAAGAACGACCAGGTCGCCCGGTACACGAACCTCTTCACCGAGCTCCCCGCCAACTCGACCTACAAGACCCCCTCCATGCTCTCCCCCTCCCTCCCCTTCGACTCCATCATCTTCGTCTTCGTCTTCATCTTCCCCCTCTACTTCACCTCCCAGTTCTTCATGATGTCCGTCATGAACGAGCGGATCGGCCGGAAGGGGGAGATCCTCCTCTCGAGCCCCCTCCACCCCCTCGTCATCATCGCGGGGAAGATGCTTCCCTACCTCCTGGGCATGCTCGTCGCCTCCGTCGGGGTGATCCTCGCGGCCCGGGCCTCCCTCCTCATCCTCCTCCCCCTCCTTCCCGTGATCCTCTTCTTCCTCGCCGCGGCCCTCCTCATCGGGATGCTCTCCCGGTCCTTCAAGGAGCTCTCCTTCATCTCCATCTTCTTCTCCACCGTGGTGACCTCGTACCTCTTCTTCCCCTCCATCTTCGCGAACGTCCATGTCATCTCCCTCGTCTCCCCCCTGACCCTCATCATCCTCCAGGTCCAGGGCACCGGCTTCACCCCCGCCGATTACCTCTACTCCACCTCCCTCTTCTACCTGACGAGCGGGGTCCTCCTCTACATCGGGGCGGTGAACTTCAATGCCGAGCGGCTCTTCGACCTCCAGCCCTTCCTCCCCCGGCTCCGGGAGTTCATCAGCTCGAGCCTCTCCCGGGAGCACCCGTACCGGTCCCTCTTTCTCGCGAACCTCTTCCTCGTTCCCTTCATCTTCATGCTCCAGATGATGGCCCTCGTCCTCTTCTTCAACCTCCCCATGCCCCTCTCCCTCGTCCTCCTCATCGTCTGCGCCGCCTTCATCGAGGAGCTGGCCAAGTCCGTCGGGATCTACAGCCTCTTCCATGCCGGGCTCCGGGTCCTCCCGGGAAAGACCATCCTCCTCGCCTCGGCGGCCACGGCCCTCGGGTTTCTCCTCGGGGAGAAGCTCTTCCTCCTCTTCATGCTCACCCAGATCACCGACTCGGTC
>JAJRCS010000065.1 GCA_028678815.1 Methanomicrobiales archaeon
ATGAGCCTCCGGAGCTCCCCGTTCCCGCCCACCGCGATGATCGAGTCCCCCTCCCGGATGGCCTCGCCCGGGCCGGGCCTCACCACCGACCGGCCCGATCCCTCGATCCCCACGATCCGGACGCCGGTCCTCTTCTCAAGGGCCCCGACGGTCGTCCCGGCATGGTGGGCGAGGTGCTTCATGAGCACCTTCTGCCCGTCCGGGAGGTCCACGAGGACCCGGACAATGTCCTCGAGGATGATACCTGCGATGACCTGGCCGCCGATGGTGGGGAGGAGGGCCACGTAGTCGGCCCCGGCCCGGTAAAGCTTCTCCACCGCCGCGGGCTCGCTCGCCCGGGCGAGGATCCTCGCGGCGGGATTCAGGTTCCGGGCGACGAGGGTGGTGAAGATGTTCACCCCGTCGTTGTTCACCGCGGCGATGACGAACCGGGCCTCCTCCACGCCGGCCGCCCTGAGGACCGCCTCGTCCTCGGCGTTGCCCACCACCTCCCGGATGCCGTGGCTCTTCCGGTCGATGACCGTGCACCGGACCCCTGCAATCGTCAGCTCGTGGTAGGCGGCCTTGCCCACGTCGCCGTATCCCGCGATGACGCAGGTGGGCTCCCCCACCTCACGGATGCAGAACTCCCGGTCGAGGACCTCGGAGACCGCGGAGGCCCTCCCGAGGAGGAAGAGCATGGTGGAGGTGTCCAGGGCCTCCTCCCTCCCCGGCGAGGGCAGGAACACCCCGGCCTTCCAGAGGAAGAGGAGGTCCACCCCGTACCGCTCGTAGAGGGAGAGCTCCGCGAGGGTCTTCCCGAAGGCAATGCAGCCCCGCATGACCGGCACCTTGACGAGCTTGAGGGAGTCCTCCCCCCTGGCCCCGTCCCCGAGCCTCATCTGTCCGAGGCTGATGGCCTCGAAGATGGTGTCCACGTCCGGCCGGATCACCGCGTGCCGGGCGAGGATCTTCCCCGTGGAGTTCTTGGGGGAGAGGACGTACTCGGCCCCCGCGTACCGGAGGAACCGGTCATAGGAGAGATCGTCCACCACGGCGATGATGGACCCCCCCGTCTGGTCCCGGACCCCGAGGATGATCTCCGCCGCCGTCCGCTCGTCCTCGCAGACCACGATGGAGTGGGCATGCTTCACCCAGGCATGCTCCCAGGTGCGGGAGGCCCGGTAGTCGCCCCAGACCACCGATACCCGGGAGCCGTAGTGGGCGACCACCTCCCGGGCCACCGCCTCGTCGGCCTCGACCACCACGATCCCGAGGTCGGAGATGATGAGGCTGTCGATGAGGGCCCGGGCGAGGGGGCCGTACCCCGCGATGACCACGTGGCCCTTCATCTCCCGGGTGGGGCCGGTGGGGGGCGGGACATTGATGATCCGGGAGAGGACCGGCTCGAGGAGGACGGGGATGAACATGAAGATCATGAAGACCCCCGTCAGGATCAGGATGACCGTGAAGAGGATGGTGACATCGCTCTGGAAGGGGAGGAGTTCCCCGAATCCTACCGTCGTGATGGTCTCGAGCACGAAGAGGAGGGCCACGGACCAGGAAATTCCCTTCCCCTCGAAGATGGGGTAGATGGTGTGGAAGATGACGGTGTAGAGGATGAGGGCGAGGGCAAAGATGGTGATGAGGAGGGGGATGCCCCGGCGCCGGCTCCCGCCGAGGATATACCTCCAGGGGAGGAACCGCTCACCCATTGCCCGTCACCTCCCGGCCCCATGCCCCCCGTGCCGGGCAACCGGGGGGGACCGGCTCACCGCACCGGCCGCAGGGGGATTGTCTCCCCTTCCCGGGACCCGACCACCCTGCAAGGGCTTCCCCCAGGTTTACGACGGCAAAGGGAGCCGAGGGGTGCCGCGACGTGTAATCGGCGAGCATCTGCCCCGCTTCCTTCTCCACCTGGTCCATGGCCTGCGGTTCCCGGGGCGGGAGGTGGCCCGGCACGGTGAGCCGGGCGTAGAGGGCGAGTTCCTCCTCCGGGATCCTGAGGAAGGGCCGGATGCAGGGGATCTCCTCATCACCGTGACTGGAGCCCGCCAGCCGGGCGGCATCGCCCCTGAGGACATGGAGAAACACGGACCGGGCCGCGTCATCGAGGGTCGTCCCGAGGGCGAGCCTCGTCGCCCCCGCCCGCCGGGCGAGGGAGGAGAGGGCCCGGTCCCGGGGCCAGGTGCACCCTGCAGGGGGAACACCGGTCTCTTCGGAGGCGACCCATTCAATGCCCATCCCTTCGGCCAGTGCCCCGATCCGGGCCATCCCGGGTCTGCCCTCGTCCACGGTGATGGCCACGAGGGTGAGGTCCCGGCGCATCCCGAAGTGCTCCCGGAGGAAGTGGAGGAGGGAGCTGCTGCATGGCCCGCCTGAGCATGCCACCGCGATCCGGTCACCCGGCCGGATCCATCCATGGTCACGGATGGTCCGCTTCGCCCGGGCCTCGAGGGAGAGCCGGAGGTGCCCGGCGCAGAGCCGGAGCCCTGAGGAGGGCTGGAAGAGGACGGCATCCCTGCCGCAGCGGTCGCACCTCATCGGGGCACCCTGATCAGACTTTTATCATCACCCCACATAAAGTGTGTAGAGCGCCATGCCCATCTCTGCCGAGGCGGTGCGAAACCTCCAGGAGAACGACCTCCGGGTTCTCCATGCCCTGGAACGGCTCATGAAGCGGTACCAGTGGGTCCCCCTGGAGATCCTCGGCAGGGCAACCGGGTTCGGGGAGAAGGAGACCCTGTTCCGGCTCTCCCGGCTCCTCGCCCTCGGCATGGCGAAGTACGAGAAGGTCCCGTACGACGGGTACACCCTCGTCTTCGCCGGCTACGATGCCCTCGCCCTGGACGCCCTCGCGGCGAAGGACACCGTGAAGGCCCTCGGCCCCTTCATCGGGGAGGGGAAGGAGTCGGTGGTGTACGAGGGGCTCGGGGTCGGGAGGCTCGTCCTCAAGTTCCACCGGGTCGGGCAGCGGTCCTTCCAGTCCGCCCGGGTGAAGCGGGGGTACATGCCCGAGGAGGGGCATGTCCCCTGGATCTTCGCCTCCGCCCTCTCCGCCGGGCGGGAGTTCCTCGCCCTCCAGAAGCTCCACCCGAAGGTCCCGGTACCGGTGCCCGTGGAGCGGAACCGGCACGTCGTGGTCATGTCCTTCGTGCACGGGATGATCCTCTCGAAGTGCACCCCTGAAGATCCCCCTGCGGTGCTCGCAACCATTCTCCGGCACGTGAAGGAGGCATACCGGCTGGGGGTGATCCACGGGGACCTCTCGGAGTTCAACGTCATGGTGGAGGGGGACCGCTGCGTCCTCATCGACTGGCCCCAGTGGGTGGAGACCGATCACCCGAACGCAGGGGAGACCCTGGAGCGGGACCTCCGGGTCGTCCTCGGTTACTTCGAACGGAAGTTCGGGATCGGGTATCCCCTCGACCGGGCCCTCGCGGAGGTGACCGGGTGAAGGTCTTCGGGATCGACGTGGTGAAGGGATCGGTCCGGTCCCGGTCCCGGCGGCCGGTCTATGCCCTCGTCCGGATGGAGGACGGGGAGATCACGGCCGAGGGGGAGGTGACCCTCTTCCGGCTCCTGAAGGAGATCCGGGCTGGCGAACCGGAGATCCTCGCGGTGGACAGCCTCCAGGAGATCGCCCGGGACCAGCACGAGCTCTTCGCCTTCCTCGAGCACCTCCCGCCGAAGACCCGGCTCGTCCAGGTGACCGGCGGGGAGCGCCCCGAGACCCTCGGGAAGGTCGCGGCGAGGTACAACATCAGCTTCGACCGGTTCGACCCGTACGCCGAGGCCCGGGCGGCGGCGAGGATCGCCTCCCTCGGGGGCGGGGCCGAGGTGGTGGCCTACGAGAACTCCTGCTCGGTGGTGGTCTCCCGGAACCGGTCCCTCGGGAAGGGGGGGTGGAGCCAGAACCGCTATGTCCGGAAGGTCCACGGGGCCGTCCTCCGGGAGGCCCGGGAGATCGAGGAGCGGCTCCAGGCGGCAGGCCTCAGGTACGAGAAGAAGGAATCCCGGGCCTTCGGGGGGCTCTCCCGGGTCCAGTTCCTCGTCCATGCCCCCCGGGAGGAGATCCCGGTCTCCACCCGGCGGGGCGGGGACGTCCAGGTCCGGGTCGCCGGCCAGAAGCTCGACCGGATCCGGTTCAAGCCCGCCGGGAAGGCGGCGAGCTACCTCATCGTGGGGATCGACCCCGGGACCACCACGGCGGTGGCAGCGGTGGACCTGGACGGGAACCCGGTCCACCTCTCGAGCGGCCGGGAGCGGTCCATGGCCGACGTGGTGGAGGCCCTCTACCAGGTGGGGAAGCCCCTCGTCGTCGCCTCCGATGTCTCGGAGATGCCCTTCTCGGTGGAGCGGGTCCGGCGTGCCTTCTCGGCTGTCCCGTACACCCCCCGGGAGGACCGGACCGGCGAGGAGAAGATGGCCCTCACCCAGGGGTTCAGCTACGCAAACCTCCACGAGCGGGACGCCCTCTCGGCGGCCCTCGACGCATGGCGGTCGTACCGGAACCGGTTCCAGCCCCTCCTGAAGAGGGTGCCCCACGGCGTGGACCTGAACCGGGTGAAGGCGGGGATCATCCGGGGCCAGTCCATGGAGCAGATCCTGGGGGAGCTCTCCCCTGCCCGGGCACCCCCGGCCGAGAAGCCCCCGGAGCCGGTCCCCGCGGGGAAGCAGGACGAGCGGGTCATGGTCCTGGACGGGATGGTGAAGCGCCTCCGGGGCCTCGTCACCGAGCTCCAGGACGAGGTGAAGGCACGGGAGGGGGAGATCGCCCGGCTCCGGGAGCGGCTGGACCGGGAGCGGACCCGGGCGTACCTCCGGGTGAGGCGGGACGCCGAGATCGCCAAGAAGGATGCCATCATCCAGGACCTGAGGCACCGGCTCCGGCAGGGCGAGCGGCAGGCGAAGACCCTGAAGAGGCGGCTGGAACGGGAGCGGAAGGCCGAGGAGGTCCGGCTGGACGGCTCCCGGGTGCCCCTCAAGGTCCTCCCCTCCCTCACGAGGGACGGGGTCCAGGCCCTCGCCCAGGAGGCGGGGATCGCCGGGGGGGACCTCCTCTATGTCGCGAGGTCCGACGGCTGGGGACGGTCCGTGG
>JAJRCS010000178.1 GCA_028678815.1 Methanomicrobiales archaeon
CCTGGTCGTTCCTGACCTCCCGGCAGATGCCGCAAACCCGGGAGGTGACGTCCGTGACCCCGCCGGCCGTGATATCCCGGGCCAGGTCCTCGATGAGCCTCTGGGCCGGCCCCTCGAAGACGATCCGGTAGCCCCGTTTCCCGGAGAGGTACTGGGAGACCGCGGAGGGTGCCGTGTCCATGAGCCGGGCGACCTCCTGCCGGGAGACGCCGTTCTTCACGAGCTCCGCGGCGAGGGCAGCCCGGATGGCGGGGAGCACGTCCCAGACGATCTGCTGGCAGGGGGTCTTCACCATTGTAATACCCTCTGGCGACCCGAGGTTATAATAGGTGATCCCGCTCCCGGGCATGCGATCCGGATGGACCGGTATCCCCTCCATGGACCCCTACCAGCGTACTTATCATATTCCGCGGGGGATAACTCAGGTCAGGAGAGCGTGCCTCCAGGATCCGGTCTCCGCCTGCCTGCAGGCACTGAAATCCCGGAACGGTGTCCATGTTATCCGAGAGAGAACGCGAGCGGTACCAACGGCAGATCCTCCTCTTCGGGGAGGAGGGGCAGGAGAGGCTGAAGGAGGCGGAGATCTTCATCGCCGGGGCCGGTGGCCTCGGCTCGCCCGTCGCCATCTACCTGGCGGTCGGTGGCGTGGGCACCCTGACCGTGGTGGACTCCGATGCCGTGGACCGGACGAACCTGAACCGGCAGGTCCTCCACACCGACCGGGACACCGGGGTGAAGAAGGTCGCCTCGGCCAGGGAGAAACTGGAGGCCCTCAACCCCGATATCACCATCCGGGCCATCGATGCCCATATCGGCGAAGGGACCGCGGCAAAACTCGTGGGGAGGGCGGACGGGATCGTCGACTGCCTGGACAACTACCCGGCCAGGTACATCCTCAACCGGGTGGCCCTCGATAAGGGGATCCCCCTCTTCCATGGCGCGATCCGGGGCATGTACGGGCAGGCGACAACCATTATTCCCGGTAAGACCCCATGCTTAGCATGCATCTTCCCGAAGGCGCCCCCCGAGGAGGAGTTCCCGGTGGTGGGGGTGACCCCCGGGCTCATCGGCATGGTGCAGGTGAACGAGGTGCTCAAGTACCTCCTCGGGACGGGCGATCTCCTGGCGAACCGGCTCTTCCTCTGGGACGGGCTCCAGGGGCAGGCGACGGAGATCTGCGTGGAGAGGAACCCCGCGTGCGCAACCTGTGGTGACGGGGCGGAGAGAGGCAGGGTGAAGAGGAGGAAGGGATGAAGGCGAGGGTCCGGTTCTTTGCACGGTTCCGGGAGCTCCTCGGGGCCGAGGTCATCGCCGAGCCCGCCCCCGGCACGTCCTTTCTCACCCTGATCCGGGATGTAACCCGGGGGAACGGGGAGGGCCATGACGCCGTCTTCGACGAGGGCGGGGCCTTCCGGGAGCACGTGATCCTCATGCGGAACGGGAAGAGGATCGAGGCAACCGACGCGGGCGAGACCATGATCGCCGACGGCGACGAGATCGCGGTCTTCCCCCCGGTCTCGGGTGGATGACAGGGAGGACAGGACGCATGATCTCCATCCAGGCGGAGGATGTCGATATCGGGGCGCTCATCGCGGGGGCGAAGCGGCCCGGCATGGGTGCCATCGTGGTCTTCGACGGGATCGTCCGGGACGACGACATTCGGGAGATGGAGCTCGAGGCCTACCGGGACGTCGCGGAAAAGGAGCTCGGGGAGATCGCCGCGGAGGCGAAGGCGAAGTTCGGCCTCCTCTCCGTGGATATCGTCCACCGGGTCGGGAGGCTCCGGGTGGGGGAGAACATCCTCGTCATCGTCGTCGGGGCCGCCCACCGGCAGGAGGCGTACGGGGGCTCGCGGTTCATCATCGAGCGGATCAAGGCCGGCGTCCCCATCTGGAAGAAGGAGATCCGGAGGGGCGGGAGCACCTGGGTCGAGGGGGATCACCGGTGAGGATCACCCTCTCGTCCTGCAAAAAGACCTACCGGGAGGACACCCACCGGGTTGTCTCTCCCGAGGAGACCCTCGCCCGGGTCTCGGAGAAGATACCGGTGGCGGGGATCACCCGGGTCGCCGACATCACCAACCTGGACCGGGTCGGGATCCCGGTCTTCTCCTCCATCCGGCCCACGGCGCAGGAGGGGGCCGTCTCGGTGTACAACGGGAAGGGGGCGACCCCCACCGAGGCCCGGGTCTCGGCGGTGATGGAGGGGATCGAGCGGTACTCGGCCGAGATCCATGACCATGAGATCATCACCGGGACCTGTCCCGAGCTCGCCGCGAAGGGGCAGGCGATGGATCCCCGGACCCTGAACCTCCCCCGGGGTGCCGACCCGGGCGCCCGGCTCCCGTGGGTGGAGGCCTGGGACATCGTCGCGGACGAGGGGGTCCTCGTCCCGGCCCATGCCGTCTTCCACCCCCTCCCCCGGGGATGCCCGCCCCTCTTCCGGACGAACACCAACGGCCTCGCCTCGGGGAACACCCTCGAGGAGGCGGTCTTCCACGGCCTCGCGGAGATCGTGGAGCGGGACGCCTGGTCCCTCGTGGAGGTGACGAAGCGGCCCGGCCCCCGGATCACCGATCCCC
>JAJRCS010000179.1 GCA_028678815.1 Methanomicrobiales archaeon
CTTCCTCCTCCGCACGTATCGCCGCACCGGGAATACCGAAGCCCTGGCCATGGCCGAGACCACCCTCCGGGCCATGCGGTTCGGGGGGATCTACGATCACCTCGGTTCCGGGTTCCACCGGTATGCAACCGATGCCGGCTGGCGGGTGCCCCACTTCGAGAAGATGCTCTACGACCAGGCCCTCCTTGCCCTGGCCTACACCGAGGCGTTCCAGCTGACCGGCGATTCCCTGTACAGGGAGACCGCCGAAGGGATTCTCGGCTACATGCTCCGGGACCTGCGGGGGAAGGAGGGGGCGTTCCTCGCCGCAGAGGACGCCGAAAGCGGCGGGGTGGAGGGGGGCTATTACCTCTGGACCGGGGAGGAGATCCGGGGGATCCTCGACGGGCGGGAGCGGGAGGCCTTTGTCCGGTACTTCGGGATCCGCGGTGAGGGGAATGCCACCATGGCGGGCGAGGGTTCGCTCTCCGGGGAGAACGTCCTCTTCCGGGCGGTTCCGGAGGCAGATCTGGCCCGGGAAATGGGCGTCACCCTTCCGGAGCTGGTGGGTCTCCTCCGGTCGTCCCGGGCGAAGATGCGGGCCATCCGGGAGACGAGGCCCCGGCCTGCCCGGGACGACAAGATCCTCACCGACTGGAACGGCCTTGCCATCGCGGCCCTCGCCCGGGGGGCACGGGTGTTCCGCTCGGGGGAGTACCTCGCCGCGGCGGAGGCTGCCGCGGACTTCATCCTCTCCACCCTGGTCAGGCCTGACGGCCGGCTCCTCCACCGCTACCGGGACGGCGAGGCTGCCATCGACGGGAATGCCGACGACCATGTCTTTCTCGCCTGGGGGCTCCTCGGGCTCTACCGGGCGGGCCTCGGGATCCAGTACCTCGACCGGGCCGTGGCCGTGGCAGACGCCCTCCTCGCCCACTTCCGGGACAGGGAGGAGGGCGGCTTCTTCTTCACCCCGGACGACGGCGAGGCGCTCATCGCGAGGCAGAAGCCGGTCCATGACGGGGCCATCCCCTCGGCCAACTCCCTCGTCCTCGCCCTCCTCCTCCGGCTCTCGGGCCTCACCGGGAGGGCCGACTACCTCCAGGCCGCGGGGGAACTGGAGGAGTGGTACCTCAGGGAGCATGGAGCGTCACCGGCGGCCTCCACCTGCATGATGGTCTCCCTCGATCTCGCCACCGGCCCCTCCGCGGACGTGGTCATCACCGGGGATCCCCGCGCCGCCGATACCCGGGCCCTCCTCGCAGTCCTCGATGCCCGTGATGAACCGGGCATGACCGTCCTCCTCAGGCGGCCGGGCGGGGACCCGGTCCTCGACGACCTTGCCCCCTTCACCGCGGGGTTCACCGCCGTCGGGGGGAAGGCGACGGCATACCTCTGCAGGAACCATGCCTGCCAGCTCCCGGTCACCGATCCCGACGCCCTCGCGAAGCTGCTCGGTTCTCTCCGTAATCCGCCAGGGTGAGGGTACAGGTATCCGGGAGGTTTTGGGAAGCTGGTGATCTCCCCTGCTCCCGGGAGACGTCCCCAGGCGGGGAGCATGCCCGATGCCAAAACACTATTTAAGCGATCAGGGCCTAATCACCTTGAACGGGGCTTTCCAGGTGCGTGAGGGATGACCAAGAGGCTGCTTTCCGAACCAGAGGGATACGAGCTGCTCAGCCGGTCGGGCATCCCGGTGCCCGCCCACGGGGTTGCGGGAGACCCCGGAGAGGCGGTCCGGATCGCGGGGGAGATAGGGTACCCCGTGGTCATGAAGATCGTCTCGCCCGACATCGTCCACAAGAGCGACGTCGGCGGCGTGATCCGGGGGATCCACGGCCCGGAGGAGGCACGCTCGGCCTTCGAACAGGTCCTCGCGGGGGTGAAGGCCCGGGCACCGGGCGCCACCATCCAGGGGATCATCGTCGAGCAGGAACTCCCCCCGGGCCTCGAGCTCCTCATCGGGGGAAAGACCGACCCCACCTTCGGGAAGGTCATCACCTTCGGCCTCGGCGGGACCCTCGTGGAGATCCTCAGGGACGTGGCCATCCGGCTCCTCCCCCTCACCCGGGAGGAGGCCGTGGGGATGGTCCGGGAGATCCGGGGGTACCAGCTCATTGCCGGCTACCGCGGCGAACCCCCGAAGGACGAGGGGGCCCTCGTCTCCCTCCTCATCGCCGCCGCGGAGATGTTTGCCAGGGAAGATATCCCGGAGTTCGACCTCAACCCGGTCATCCTCTACGGGAAGGGTGCCTGCGCGGTGGATGCACGCCTGTACCGGGGCGGGGAGGCCCCCGCCGGGCCCCGGAAGATCCGCTGCGCCCTGGCCCCCGAGATCTTCTCCCCGGAATCCATTGCCGTGGTGGGGGCATCCGGCGACCCTGCGAAGGTCGGGTACGCCGTCTTCCGGAACCTCCTCCCCTTCCCCGGGAGGCTCTACGCGGTGAACCCGAACCGGAGCGAGGTGCAGGGGAGGAGGACCTACCCCTCCCTCTCCGCGCTCCCCGAGCCGGTGCACCTCGCGGTCATCGCGGTGCCGGCAAAGATCGTGCCCGGGGTCATCGGCGAGGCAGGACGGGCGGGCGTGAAGGCTGCCATCATCCTCTCCGGCGGCTTCGGGGAGACCGGCCCGGCCGGAAAGGCCCTGGAGGAGGAGGTCCTCGGGATCGCCCGGAAGTACTCGCTGCGGATCCTCGGGCCGAACTGCCTCGGGATCATGCTCCCCCACCGGGGGGTGAACACCACCTTCGGCCCCATCACCCCGAGGCCGGGGAGGGTCGCCTTCATCTCCCAGAGCGGGGCGGTCATCGCCACCATGGTGGACTGGTCCGTCCCCGAGGAGTTCGGGTTCTCGGCGGTGGTGAGCGTCGGGAACCAGGCCGACCTCGGCTTCGAGGACTTCCTCTTCTCCCTCGGGCAGGACCCGGTGACCCGGGCCATCGTCATGTACATCGAGGAGGTGAAGGACGGCCCGGCCTTCCTCGAGGCCGTGGAGCGGGTCTCGGCCCGGGTCCCGGTCATTGCCATCAAGAGCGGCCTTTCACCCAAGGGCCGGACGGCCGCCTCCTCCCACACGGGGGCCCTCGCGGGGAGCCACGAGGTGTACATGGCCGCCTTCCGGAAGGCCGGCATCACGGCGACCCCGTCCCTCCGGGAGGCCTTCCTCCTCGCCGAGCTCCTCGCCTCCGAGGGGTACCCCGCGGGCCGGCGGGGCATCGTCATCACGAACGCCGGGGGCTTCGCCGTCCTCGCCTCCGACTATGCCCACCTCCACGGGATCGACCTCGTGGACCTCCACCCGGCGACCCTCGCGGATCTGAGCTCCTTCCTCCCTCCCGCCTGGAGCCATGGGAATCCGCTGGACCTCGTCGGTGACTCGGGGGTCGAGCAGTATGCACGGGTCTTTGACTTCCTCATCAAGCACCAGGAGTTCTGGGACATCGCCTTCATCGTCTCGGTCCCCGACGCGGTACTCGATGCCACCCAGCTCGCCCAGGAGGTGGTCCGGTTCTCCCGGAACACGAAGAAGATGGTGGTCGGCTGCTTCCTGGGAGGATCCTCGGTGGCGAGCAGCATCCAGATCCTCCGGAGCCACCATATCCCGAACTTCGCCGACCTGGAGCTGGCCTTCAGGGTCGTCGGGAGGGCCTGCGACGCGAAGAGGCCGAAGGCCCCCGGGCCCTGAGAAAGTATTCAAGCGGCTTCATGCTGACACTGTACGGAAAGACCACCTGGTCCCGGTGAGCCCCATGAAGATCCTCCTCATCGAGCGGGAAGGCACGGACCTGTACTCGACCCTCTATGACTCGGATACGAGCCGGGCCATGCTCCGGTTCTACCATCCCGTCCGCCACCCTGCCGGCGTGGAGATCACCACCGCCTCCCTGGGAAGCGCCCTCTCCCTGGTCTCCGAGCTCAGGTGGTACATCCAGCGGTACATCGAGGAGGTCCTCCTTACCGAGGACGGCTCTGTGTACCTCACGTGGTCCCTCGCCGACATGGTATACGAGAGGGGCATCATCCTCTCGCAGCCCTGGCCCCACCGGCTCCGGTACCGCGTCCACGGGGGAAAGGTCTACCGCTCCCAGTGGGACCTCACGGCCTACGGTGCCGAGGTACCTCTCCCTGCACCCGTACCGGAAGGAGCACCGCCCACGGCGGCTGACAGCCGGGACCTGGTCCTGGAGGTCTGGAGTACCGCCGAGGAACACGCTGACCCTGACCGAGGGGAGCCCATGGAGCTGGAAGGGCCGGAGGGCCCGGGGGAGCCCGGAGCCCCCGCTGGAGAGGGCGGACCGGGGGATACCGTTCCTGAAGGACCCGGGGATATCCCCGGTTGAGAACCGCCCGGAGACCCCGGGCAGTCTCCACCCGGGCTTATCCCCGGCTCTGCTGACCCGGGCTTATCCCCGGCTCTGCTGACCCGGGGATCCCTCAATCAGGTATATTTCGGCGGACAGCAATCCACTAGGTATGGCACGGAAGATCCTCACCATCGGGATCACCATCAACCTCGAGAACTATGAGAACCTCCGGCTGGAGGTGCAGGGCGAGATCGGCCCCGAGGGGTCCACGGAGGACCTGATCCAGTTCCTCGACGGGCTCCTCGCCCGGCTCGGCCACGGGGACGAGGCGACGGGGGAGCTCGTCGAGAACTACCGGCGGCGGGTCCTCGCCATGCCGGGGACCGTGGCGGCCGCCGAGGCGGCTGCCCGGCGGGAGGTGAGGGTTCCGCAGGCCGCAGCCCGGCCGGCCCCCGCGCCGGCCCCCGCAGCAATGGTGCCCGGGGCCGGCGAGCCCGCCCCTGCCGAGGTGGGTCACGAGCCCCCGCCCCTGGGCGACGAGACGCCGGTCACCGTCCAGGTCACCCCCGGGTCGAAGGCGGTGACGGCCGCCGTGAAGGCCCCGGCCCGGCCCGAAGCCCAGGCCGCCCCTGCGCAGGCCCCCGCGCCGGCCCGGGCGCCCGAGCCCCGGAAGGCCCCGGCCCCGCCGGTTCCCTCCGAGGCAGCAAGGGGGGCCCC
>JAJRCS010000180.1 GCA_028678815.1 Methanomicrobiales archaeon
TTCGGAACGAATTCGAGGACCAGGAATCATAAGATTCGAAGACCGGGAACCGAAGGTTCGAGGACTGAGAATTCGGAACGAATTCGAGGACCGAGAAGTCGAAACAGAATTCGAGGACCGGGAATCATAAGATTCGAGGACCGGGAACCGAAGGTTCGAGGACTGAGAATTCGAAACGAATTCGAGGACCGAGAAGTCGAAACAGAATTCGAAGACCGGGAATCATAAGATTCGAAGACCGGGAACCGAAGGTTCGAGGACTGAGAATTCGGAACGAATTCGAGGACCGAGCTGTTTATGAGCGGGGAGGTTCCCGGGTTAGGTGCAGGAGGTATCCAGGGATGACCGCCGACGTGTTCTTTGCAGGGCTCCGGGCCCGGAGTGATGGTGACAGCAGGACGGCAAAGATCCGGAGGCTCTTTGCGGAGGCCGGGGTGGGGAGCTGCATCCGGGAGCGGGACCTCGTGGCCATCAAGGTCCACTTTGGCGAGAGGGGGTGCGACACCTACGTGAGCCCCGTCCACGTCCGGCAGGTGGTGGACCTGGTCCGGGCAGAGGGCGGCCGGCCGTTCCTCACCGATACGGCCACCCTCTACTCCGGGAGCCGGTCGAATGCCGTGGACCACATCGGTACCGCCATCTCTCATGGGTTCGACTTCGCGGTAGTGGGGGCCCCCGTCATCATCGCGGACGGGCTCAAGGGGAGTCACGTGGTGGAGGTGGAGATCGGGAAGAGGCACTTCGACCGGGTCTTCATCGCCGGGGACATCGCCCGGGCGGACAGCATGGTGATGGTCTCCCACTTCAAGGGACACATGCTCGCAGGGTTCGGGGGCGCCATCAAGAACCTCGCCATGGGGTGCGCGCCACCGGCGGGCAAGCGGGAGATGCACCGGGCCGACCCCGTGGTCGTGCCCGAGAAGTGCCGCGGCTGCGGGACCTGCGTCGAGGTCTGCCCCGAAGGGGCCCTCTCCCTCGTGAACGAGAAGGCACGCCTCGACCCGGAAACCTGTGACGGGTGCGGGGAGTGCATGGCGGTCTGCCTCCAGTCGGCCTTCGACTTCGACTGGCTCGTGGAGATCCCCCCCTTCTGTGAACGGATGGTGGAGTACGCCTGCGGGGCCCTCGAGGGGAAGCAGGGCCGGGCGGGCTTCTTCAACTTCCTCGTCTCCATCACCCCGGACTGCGACTGCGTCCCCTGGTCCGATGCCCCCATCGTCCCGGATATCGGGATCCTCGCCTCCCGGGACCCGGTGGCCATCGATGCCGCGAGCCTGGACCTCGTGAACCGTCAGACGGGTCTCCGGGAATCCCTCCTCCAAACCCACCACAGGCCGGGGGAGGACAAGTTCAGGGGGACCTGGGAGCACACCCGGGGGGACCTCCAGCTCTCCTATGCCGAGGAGTGCGGCCTCGGGACGCGGGACTACCGGCTCAGGGAGATCTGACGCCCCCCGGGAGGGGAGCATGATGACTGTCGACGCCGCAGGGATCCCGGGGTGAGAACATGGGGAGAGACAAGGACGGAGGCCGGGTCCCGGGCCTCGGGATCAACTGCATCCACCGGCTGGACTGCCTCGAGGGCCTCAGGGCCCTCGGCGAGGGGACGGTGGATGTCGTGGTCACCTCGCCCCCCTACAACATCGGCATCCGGTACCGGAGCTACCATGATCGCCGGAGCCGGGAGGAGTATCTCGGGTGGATGGCGGAGGTGGCGAAGCTCTCCCGGGAGGCCATGTCGGACCGGGCCTCCTTCTTCCTGAACGTCGGCGGGACGGTCACTGACCCCTGGATCCCCCTGGACGTGGCGGCGGCCTTCCGGGAGCACTTCGTCCTCCAGAACATGGTCCACTGGGTGAAGTCCATCGCCATTCCCCGGGAGTGCATGGGGAACTACCCCCAGGTGAGCGGGGACATCGCCGTCGGGCACTACAAGCCCATCAACAGCCGCAGGTTCCACCATGACTGCCACGAGTTCATCTTCCACTTCACGAAGGCCGGCGACGTCGAGCTGGACAAGCTCGCCATCGGCGTCCCCTACCAGGACAAGTCCAATGTCACGAGGTGGAAGGGGGTCCGGGGCGACCTCCGGGACCGGGGGAACACCTGGTTCATCCCGTACGAGACGATCCGGGAGGCCCGCCCCCACCCGAGCACCTTCCCCGTCGGGCTGCCGGAGATGTGCATCCGGGACCACGGGGTGGAACGGGCACGGCTCGTGCTCGATCCCTTCATGGGAATCGGGGCCACGGCAGTCGCCTGCGTCCGGCTGGGCCTCCCCTACATAGGCTTCGAGATCGACCCGGAGTACATCGCCATCGCGGAGGAGCGGATCACGGCCGAGACGGCCCGGGGGAGAGGCGGGCAGGGGAGCGCTTATGGTCCTCGGCATCCCTGACCCCTGGGTCGTCCTCGGCTATGCCCTCGCGATAGGCCTCGCCCTCCTCTGCATCCTCTACGGCCTCCTCTCCTGGTTCCGTGGGGCGGGTGACTGAGATGCCGGTGGATACCGCCACCTTCCTCGCGGTAACCGGGATCTACCTCGTCATCACCCTGGCCGTCGGCTTCCTCGGCTACCGGCAGACGAGGGGGGCGGAGGACTACCTCCTCGCCGGGAGGAGGGCGGGCCCGTGGGTCCTCGCCCTCTCCTACGGGGCCACCTTCATCTCCACCTCGGCCATCATCGGGTTCGGCGGCGTCGCGGCGGTCTACGGGATGGGGCTCATCTGGCTCACGGTCTTAAACATCGGCATGGGGATCCTCGTCGCCTTCCTCGTCTTCGGGAGGAGGACCCGGGAGCTCGGGAAGCAGCTCGGGGCCGTCACCTTCCCCGACCTCCTGGGGAGGCGCTACTCCGACGGGTTCATGCAGTACGCCTCGGCCGCCATCATCATCATCGGCATGCCCCTCTACACCTCGGCCATCCTCATCGGCGGTGCCCGGTTCCTGGAGAAGGCCCTCTCCCTGCCCTTCGGGTGGGCCATCATCGTGCTCGGCCTCGTCACCGCGGTGTACGTGGTGGCGGGGGGCCTCATCGCGGTGATGTACACGAACTCCCTCCATGCCATCGTCATGTTCGCGGGGATGACCCTCCTCCTGTACTTCACGTACTCCCTCCTCGGGGGCGTGGTCCCCGCCAATGAAGCCCTCACCGCCATGGCCCCCCTCGTGCCTCCCGCCCTCGCCGCACAGGGGCACACGGGCTGGACCTCGATGCCCGTCCCA
>JAJRCS010000241.1 GCA_028678815.1 Methanomicrobiales archaeon
CGCCCCGGATACAGATGTTCCCTCGCTTCAAAATGGTATCAGCGATCATGACCAATCTTCCGACCTTGACCCTCGCCTTTACTACCGTGCTGATACTGGTCGATGCGGCGATCGGCTACCACCTGGCGCCATTCCTTGTGCGCAAAGGCGATGCGGATGCCGAGGTCGCCGATGAAACGGTTCGGGGGGTGCGCCGTCTGCTTTCTTTCATGGTGGCGCTTTACATGTTTTTCACCTGTCTTGCCTATTTCCGCCAGCAGCAAACATTTCTTAGCGTAATAACCTTCGTCGTCGTGCTCGACATTGCGGTTCAACTTGTGCTCCGCAGGCGATTCCGCTCCAACTCCGGTCTTTAGTCCCCCTGCGCAAAAAAAGTTTGCTGAAGACGAATTTCTTTTATTGACAGAAAAATATGACTCAGGTACAAAAAGACAAAAATGATCCGAAAGGTTCCCGATGATGGAGCTAACCCGAAAGGGTGAATATGCAATCCGTGGTATCGTCTATCTGGCTCAACAACCGCCGGGGAAGATAGCTCTTATCAGCGAGATAGCAGAAGCAACGGATGTGCCGCAGACCTTTTTGGCCAAGATTTTCCAAAGTTTTGCCAAACTCGGCCTGGTTCAGTCCTTTCGTGGCACCGGCGGCGGTTTTCTGCTGGGACGAGCTCCCTCACAGATAACGCTCAAACAAGTGGTCGAGGCGGTTGAGGGCCCGATTATGCTGAACCGTTGCCTTGTTGCCGAAGGGAACTGTGACCGGATTGCCCGCTGTCTGGTACACCCTGTGTGGCGTCAGGTGCAGACCGAGGTGGGGAAGATCCTGGGGAGCGTAACCCTCGAAGAGCTGGCTAAAACATAAATTTTTTTACAAGGCTTTTTTTTGTCTAAAAACAGGATATATTTTATCCTGTTAGCCAACTTTAACACCCTGTCAAGGAGGTTCTATGGCGCAACAAGATGGTTACAGTGATGACGTAGTTAAGGGCTTTTTAACTTGGAGCATTATCTGGGGGTTCGTGGCAGTGCTGGTGGGGGTATTGGTATCCTTTCAGCTGGCATTGCCGCAACTGAACCTGCCGCCGTTTCTGACGTACGGGAGGTTGAGGCCGATCCACACGAATGCGGGGATTTTTGGCTGGGGGGTAGGGAGCTTCATGGCTTTCTTCTTCTACATCACCCAACGTCTGACTAAAACCCGACTCTGGAGCCCGGGGCTGGCGAAATTCCAGCTCTACCTGTTCAACGTCATAATCGCGCTCGCTGCCGTAACTCTGGCACTGGGGTTTACGCGCTCAAAGGAGTACGCGGAACTTGAGTGGCCGGTGGCGCTTTTGGTGGTGGTATTGTGGGTCATCTTCTCGATCAATATCATCATGACGATCATCAAGCGGAAAGAAGAGCAGATGTATATCTCGCTCTGGTACATCATGGCCTCCCTGATCGGGGTCGCCGTGCTCTACCTGGTGAACAATGCCGGTATTCCGGTCTCTCTCTTCAAGTCCTATTCGGCCTATGCCGGCACCAACGATGCCAACGTTCAATGGTGGTACGGTCATAATGCGGTTGCCATGGTACTGACCGCACCGCCGTTGGCTCTCTTTTACTATTTTCTTCCCAAGGCTACCGGCGTTCCGATTTATAGCCATCGCATGGGCGTAATCGCCTTCTGGAGTCTGATCTTCATGTATCTCTGGACCGGCGCCCATCACCTCCTCTGGACCCCGGTACCCGATTGGGTCCAGACACTTGCCATGGCCTTCTCGATAATGTTGATCGCTCCTTCCTGGGGAGCGGTGTTTAACGGCTATTTCACCATGAATGGTCAATGGCATCAGATGCGTGACAACTATCTGGTCAAGTTTCTGATCTTCGGCATTACCTTTTACGGGCTTCAGACGTTGCAGGGTCCTTCCCAGGCGGTTAGAACCTTTTCAGCCTTCATCCATTATACCGACTGGATTCCGGGCCATGTGCACATGGGGACCCTCGGCTGGGTCTCGCTGGTGCTGTTTGCCGGCATTTACTACACAGTCCCCCGAGTATACGGTCGAGACATCTACAGTGTCGGGCTGGTCAATCTCCATTTCTGGATGGCCGTTATCGGTCAGCTGATCTTCTCCATCACCATGTGGATCGCCGGTATTCAGCAGGCAACGATGCTGCATGCAACCAATCCGGACGGCAGCCTGCATTACAGTTTCATGGAAACGCTGGCAGAGCTCTATCCCTACTGGTATGCCAGGGCGGGTGGCGGTGTCATCTACCTCTTAAGTCTCCTGGTGTTCATCTACAACATCTGGAAGACAACAACCAGCGGCAAGCCGGTTGCTCAACAAGCCTAGGAAAGGAGACACCATGCTGGAGAAAAAACCTGTCATATTTCTGTTGCTCGCTACGGTGGTAATCCTTATAGGCACTGCCGTTACCATGATCGCGCCGTTCAAATGGGTCAACGACCCAAAATTGAAGATCGCCGAGGTTAAGCCGTACAATCCGCTGCAACTGGAAGGGCGTGATGTCTATATCCGGGAAGGGTGCAACAACTGTCATACCCAGACGGTGCGACCGTTGCTGGCGGATGTGGAACGTTATGGCGAGTATTCCAAATCCGGGGAGTTTGTCTACGATCA
>JAJRCS010000026.1 GCA_028678815.1 Methanomicrobiales archaeon
TCAGGGAGATCCGCACCTCGACATCGAAGTTCATTCCTGGCCCCCTCCCGAGAAGACCGTCTTCTCCGCCTCGAACCGGTGGAGGGCCCCCGGCGTGATCCGCTCGGCGACGGCTGCGTAGGTGGTCCGGACGTCCCCCTTGTCGAACCGGTACACGTCCTTGTCCAGGGAGTCCCGGGTCTTTCCGTCCCAGAGGCGCATGGAGTCCATGGAGAGCTCGTCCCCCACGAGGATCTCACTCCTGTACCTCCCGAACTCCATCTTGAAGTCCACGAGGCTGATGGAGAGGCCGGCGAGGTACGTCCTGAGGAGGTCGTTCACCTTCAGGGCCATCTTGCGCATGGTGAGGAGCTCCTCCCTCGTGACGAGGCCGAGGGCGAAGATGATGTCATCGTTGATCATCGGGTCGTGCCGGGCATCATCCTTGTAATCGATGACCATCACCGTGGGCTTCAGGACCTGCCCCTCCGTGAAGGGGTACTTCTTCACGATGGAACCGGCGGCGATGTTCCGGACGATGATCTCGAGGGGGATCATCGAGAGCCTCCGGACGAGCATCGTCCGGCGGTCGAGCATGTGGATGTAGTGGGTCTTCACCCCGTGGATCTCCAGGTACTCGAAGAAGAAGGACGAAACCGCGGCATTGTACACGCCCTTGTCCTCGAGGACGGCCGACTTCTCGCCGTCGAAGGCCGTGATGTCGTCACGGAACTCCACCGAGACCTCTTCCGGGTTGTCGGTGAGGTACACCGACTTGGCCTTTCCCCTGTAGAGCAGCGGGCCGCCCTTCTTCACCGGTTCTCCCCCCTGATCTGTTGCTCAAGGCGTCTGATAAGCCCTTCTATGGAGGGGTGGTACCACCCCTTCCTGATGAACTGCGGGTAGATGCAGAGCCGCTCCCGGAGCTCCATTCCCCCGGCGATCTTTCTCAGCCCCTCCACCGCCGGCCACGGGTGCTCCGGGTTGATGTAGTCGGGGGTCACCGGCGAAACCCCGCCGAGGTCGTCCACCCCGCAGGGGATGAGGGCGGCCGCGTCGGCGAGGTTCGGCGGTATCTGGACCGCGACATCCGGCGGGAGGATGTCCCGGGCGAGGCAGATCGTGACGCAGATCTCCTCGGTGGAGACCCCGGGTGACCGTGCCATGGGGGTCCCCTCCTTCGGGCAGAAGTTCTGGACGATCACCTCCTGGATGTGGCCGAACCTCCGGTGGAGGTCGGCGATCACCATGAGGGACTCCTCCCGGTCCTCCATGGTCTCCCCGATCCCGAGGAGGATGCCCGTGGTGAAGGGGATGCGGAGCTTCCCCGCGTCCTCCATCATCCGGATCCGCTCCTCCGGCCTCTTCCCCGGGGAGTGCCGGTGGGCCGGCACCTCGGCCGTCGTCTCGAGCATGAGCCCCAGGGAGGCGTTCACCTCCCGGAGCCGTTCCATCTCCCCGTACGAGAGGACGCCCGCGTTCGTGTGGGGGAGGAGCCCCGTGCCGATGGCCTGGCTGCACATCCCGTAACAGTACTCGAGGATGCTCCCGTACCCGAGGGCGGCGAGCATCCCCGTGAACCCGGGCTCGAGCTCCGGCCGCTCGCCGAAGGTGAAGAGGGCCTCGGTGCAGCCCGAGGCGGCCCCGTGCCGGAGGATCCCCGAGACACCGGCGGGGGTGAGGATGCACCCCTCCTGCACCGGCGTCCGGAACACGCAGTAGTCGCACCGGTTCCGGCAGACCGTGGTGAGGGGAATGAAGACGTTCCGCGAGAAGGTGATGACCCGGCCCATAGTCTAGTACTTCCCGTTCCGGTTCATCAAGCTGGCAGACGGGAGACGGGATCCGGGGCACGGTGTGGTTTGGCGGGTACCTGCCGGCCCATGGACCTCCGGGACCTTCGCCGCCCTGATCTCAGGGACTATTTAAAGTCCGGTGCCGATACCTGATCAGGCAATTCCGGGGGGCCGAGGAATCTGACCGCACGGACTGCAGTTCTCCTCTTCATCCTTGTCGTATCCGGCCTGGTCTTCGCCGGCTGTCTCGTACCCGTACCGGTCCTGGTCGGGCAACCCGTGCCCACCACCACCCCGGCCGGGCAGGAGAGCGTCACCCCGGCAGAGACCCCCGCGGAGACCTGGGCGACCCCCCCTCTCCCGACGGAGACCCCGGCGACCTCCGCGGCCACCCCTGCCGGGACGAGGACCCCGACGCCTGCGCCCACCCCGTCCTTTGAGGACGCCCTCGCCTGTGGAACGCCCTATGCCTATGCCGATAACCGGGATTTCCACGCCCTCTCGGTCTACGTCGGCGAATGCCAGATGAAGACCGGGTTCTACTATACCCCCGGGGGAGCCGGGAACCCGGTGGCGAGGTGGGAGGCCGCTCCCGGGAGCAAGTTCCTCCTGGTCGGGGTGGACTTCTACATGACCGGCATCCGGAAGGAGGGGAAGTCCTCGCGCTTCATGACCCCCCTCGCGACCTCCTTCGAGCTCGTGAAGGGCACCTCCTCCTTCGGGGTGCTGAACGCCACCGGGATACCGGACATGACGGACTACTACATCCGGGACGTGGGGAGCATGTACCGGGACCGGCTCATCACCAAGGACGACGAGGGATCGGGCGTCCTCATCTACGAGGTACCGGGATCCTTCAACCCCAACGGCTCCTACATCACCTTCTGCCCGAGGAACCTCGACTCCTGGACGGGGTACTACCGTTCACCCGATGACTGGGACTGCGAGAAAAACCTCGTCATCTGGCAGCTCCGGTGAGCCGGCCCCTTCCTGCCCGTCCCCCTATCGCAGGGTTTTTCTCATCCTCACCCCCACCCCTTTCTCGCATGTCCGTCCGTGCCATCATCCCCTTCAAGCCGAAGAACCCGAAGACCCGGCTCTCCGGGGTGATGAGCCTCGCCGAGCGGGAGGCCCTTGCCGAGGCCATGCTCAGCGACGTGATGGACGCCGTGGTGGAGGGGGGGTGCACCCCGGTCATCCTCTCCACCGCCCCCTACACGCTCACCGGCGTGGAGACCATCGTCCACCCCGGGGGGCTGAACGAGGCCTTGAACGAGCTCCTCCCGAAGGCAGAGGGCCCGACCCTCATCATCATGTCCGACCTGCCCCTCGCCACCCAGGCGAACATCGAGGAGCTCATCGGCACCACGGCACGGATGGCCATGGTCCCGGGCCGGGGCGGGGGGACGAACGCCATCTTTCTCAAGGACCCTGCCCGGTTCCACACCGACTTCTATGGCGCGAGCTTCCTGAAGCACCTCGAGATCGCCGCGGAGGCGAACCTCCCGTGCGAGATCATCGACTCCTTCCGGCTCCACGATGATGTCGACGAGGTGTGGGATCTCGTGGAGGTCCTCACCCTGGGGAGCGGGAGCACGAGGCGGTACCTGGAGCGCCTAGGATTCGTCCTTTCTACCGAGGGCGGACGGGTCGGCGTGAAGCGCAACCCCCATGAACAGGCACTCCTCGGCGGCGATTGAGGGCACCCCGACCTCGTCCACCATGGGGAGGCCGAGACCCCGGACGATGGCGCAGGGGATGGACTCGTCAGCCTCCCCCATGACGAGGACCGCGGCCGAGGCGATGTTATCGGCGACGGCCCGCTGGGTCACCTCGAGCCGGTGGCCGTAGAGGTCCTTCCGCCCCCGCTCGTCTATCACGGCCCGGATCCCCGCGCACCCGATGGCCACCGAGGAGCAGCCGAGGCGCATGGCATGGGTCCGGCTGTCGGCGATGATCACCGCCACCTCCCTGCCAGTCCGCTCCCGGACGGCCTTCCGGATCCGGACGGCGCTCGCATCGGGATCCCGGGGCAGGGGGAGGGCGGTCCCCGGCGGGGTGTTGGAGAGGTCCACCCCCGCGTTCGGGAGGAGGGTCCCCTTCTGGAGGGTGAGGAGGAAGCCCGCAACGCCGCCCACCACCGCGTCGCTCTCCCCGAGGACCACCTCGGCGAGCCGGGGGTCCATCCCGTACCGCGCCGCGAGCTCCCGGGCCCGGTCCGAGGGGACCACCCGGTCCAGGGGTACCGCCCGCCCCTCGGCCGTCGCCACGGGCGACTCGGCGATGACCAGGATGTCCCCGTCGGCGAACCCGCCCGCGGGGCTCTCCCCCGCCGCCCGGACAAGGATGGCGGGGAGGTCGTCCCCCGCCCGGATGAGGGGGGTCTTCACGCCGATAACGCGGAAGCCGGTGTTCATCCCCGCTGCACCTCCGCGAGGACCGCGAGGACGTCCCTCGTCTCCCGGACGTCATGGGCCCGGACCACCGAGGCCCCGGCCCGGGCGAGGAGGAGGGCGACGGCGAGGGACCCGGCGAGCCGCCCCTCCGGGCCCCGGCCGAGGAGCTCCCCGAGGAAGGTCTTCCGGGAGACCGCGGCGAGGAGCGGCCGGCCGAAGGCCCGGAACTCCCCGAAGTGCCGGACCAGGTCCCAGTCGTCCCGGGCCGTCCGGCCCGGCACCCACCGGCCGATGCCCGGGTCGAGGATGTACTCCCGGATCCCGTGCTTCCTGCACCGCTCCTCCACGAGCCGGAGGGTCTCCAGGGTTGCGGGGAACCCGGCGGCATCCCCGGGGACCGAGCGGGATGCCATGAGGATGGCCGGGAGGCCGGAGTCCCGGACCAGCTCCGCGAACCGGGGGTTGGAGAGGCCGCCGATGTCGTTCACGGCATGGACCTCGTACCTGAGGCAGGCCGCGAGGACCTCCGGCTCCCTCGTGTCCACGGAGACCGTGACGCCGCTCCCGTCGAGGGCGGCGAGGGCCGCGGCCATCCGCTCCCGCTCGGCCGACGGGGAGAGGGGCGGGGACCCGGGGCCGGTTGCCCGCGCCCCCACGTCCACCAGGTCAGCCCCGTCGGCGACCATGGCGAGGGCCTTCTCCCTCACCCCCTCCGGCCGGACATAGGAACCCTGGTAGAAGGACTCGGGGCTGCAGTTGATCACCCCCATTATCCGGACGGGCGAGCCCTCCCCGATGGAAAGGCCATGGATCACGCAGGCCTGCATCCCCGCTCCCGCGCGGCCGACAGCGTGTTCTCCATGAGCATGGCGATGGTCATGGGGCCCACCCCGCCCGGGACCGGTGTGATGGCCCGGGCGAGGGGCGCGACGGCCGGAAAGTCGATGTCCCCGACGGGCCTGCCGTCGACCATGGTGATCCCGACATCGATGGCCACCACGCCCTCCCTGACCATGTCCCCGGTGATGAAACCCGGCTTCCCGACGGCGGAGACGAGGATCTCCGCGGACCTCGTCTTTGCCGCCAGGTCCCGGGTCTTCGAGTGGCAGACGGTGACCGTCGCCCCGGCGTTCAGGAGGAGGGCGGCCATGGGCCGGCCCACCTCGATGGACCGCCCCACCACCACGGCATCGCTCCCCTCCACGGGGATGCCGTACTCCCCGAGGAGAACCATGACCCCCAGGGGGGTGCAGGGGGAGAAGAGGGGATGGCCCGAGAAGAGCCGGCCCAGGGAGAGGGGGGTGAAGCCGTCCACGTCCTTCTCCGGGGGGATGGCGGCGATGACCCGCTCCGCGTCCAGGTGCCGGGGGAGGGGGAGCTGGACGAGGATCCCGTCGATGGTGGGATCCTCCCCCAGGCGCCGGATCTCCCCCAGGAGGCGCTCTGTGGTGGTCCCTTCCGGCAGCTCCACGGAGACGGACCCGATCCCGGCCTGTTCGCACGCCCGGTGCTTCATCCGGATGTAGAGCCGGGACGCCGGGTCATCCCCGACGAGGACGGTGGCGAGCCGGGGCGCGAGGCCCGAGGCCCGGATCTCCCC
>JAJRCS010000038.1 GCA_028678815.1 Methanomicrobiales archaeon
CTCGTCACGGTACGGAACCAGGAGACCGGCACCATCGAGTTCGAGGTCTTCCGGCACGAGGGCGAGACCATCGTCATGCCGGTAAAGCGGGAGGAGGGAGCGAGGGCCCCCGCGCCGGCACCGGCTCCCCGGGGCGAGGAACGGCTCTCCCGCAAGCTCCTGGAGAAGGAGATCCAGCGGGAGATCGGCCGGTACACCGCCGGCTACGTGGACGTCCACCTCATCAGCGACAACAAGGCGGTGGTGTACATCGAGGACAAGGACGTCCCGGCGGCCATCGGGAAGGGCGGGAAGAACGTCTCGGGGATAGTGAACCGGCTCTCCGTGGGGATCGACATCCGGCCGAGGAGCGAGCTCGAGAAGCCCGCCTCAGAGGAGGATGTCCAGCTCGAGGGCGGGTTCCGGATCCGCACCGACCGGAAGCAGCTCTCCATCATCGCCACCGAGCACCGGGGAAAGATCGTGGACCTCTTCGCGGGGAAGGAGTACCTCTTCACGGCGACCGTCGGGGAGGACGGCGAGATCCGCCTGGCCCGGAACTCCACCATCGCCCAGGAGATGATGCGCCGGCTGACCAACAAGGAGACCATCCGGGTCAAGCCGGTGTAGGAGGAGGGAGCATGGGCACCTTCGATCTCCACGCCCTCGAGGAGAAGTACCGGGGCCGCTGGCCGGCCGAGTTCGAGGCAGACCCCTCGGCGAAGGAGAAGTTCTACATCAACGTTGCCTTCCCGTACCCGAGCGGCGCGATGCACGTCGGGCACGGGCGGACCTACACGGTCCCCGACATCGTCGCACGGTTCTGGCGGATGAGGGGGAGGCAGGTCCTCTTCCCCATGGGTTTCCACGTCACCGGGACGCCGGTCATCGGGATCTCGAAGCGGATCGCGAAGCAGGATGCAAAGACCATCTGGCTCTACCGGGACCTCTACGGGGTGCCCCAGGAGACCCTCGACACCTTCACCGACCCCATGGTCATCGTCCGGTACTTCGCGGGAGAGTACGAGCGGATCATGCGGGCCCTCGGCCTCTCCATCGACTGGCGGAGGCGGTTCATCACCGTGGATCCCCAGTACAGCAAGTACATCGAGTGGCAGTACAGGCACCTCCATGCGAAGGGCCGGGTGGTGAAGGGCGTCCACCCCGTGAAGTACTGCCCCCAGTGTGACAACCCCGTGGGAGACCATGACCTCCTGGAGGGCGACAAGTCCGAGATCATCCGGTTCGTCCTCGTCATGTTCCGGTTCGGGGACGCCTTCATCCCCACGGCAACCCTCCGGCCCGAGACGGTCTACGGGGTCACGAACCTCTGGGTGAATCCCGGGGTCACCTATGTCCTCGCCGAGGTGGACGGGAAGACCTGGATCATCTCCCGCCAGGCCGCCGAGAAGCTGAAGCTACAGGACCACACCGTCACCCTCGGGCCCGAGATTGAGGGAGAGGAGCTCGTGGGGAAGATCGCTTCCCACCCCCTCTCCGGGGAAATCCCGATCCTCCCGGCGAGCTTCGTGGACCAGGATATGGCGAGCGGGATGGTCATGTCGGTTCCTGCCCATGCCCCGTACGACTATATCGCCCTCCGGGACCTCCAGGAGCAGGGACAGTACACCGGCATCCGGCCGAGGAGTCTCCTCACCCTCGCCGGTGCCGGCGAGTTCCCGGCGAAGGAGGCGGTGGAGAAGGCAGGGATCCGGGACCAGTCGGACCCGAAGCTCGAGTCCATCACCCAGGAGATCTATGCCGCCGAGTTCGCCCGGGGGAAGATGCGCCCTGAGTTCGGCGGGAGGAGTGTCCGGGAGGCGAGGGACGAGGTGACAGAGCGGATGCTCGCCGAGCAAGGCTCTGCTCTCATGTACGACTTCGACCTCCGACCGGTGGTCTGCCGGTGCGGGGGCCGGGCCATGGTCCGGATCCTCCATGACCAGTGGTTCCTCGCGTACAGCGACCCCGGCTGGAAGGACGAGGTCAGGGACCAGCTGGCGCATATGAAGCTCGTCCCGGCCGAGACCCGGGCCGAGTTCAACCGGACGGTGGACTGGCTCAAGGACTGGGCCTGCACCCGGCGGGTCGGCCTCGGGACGAAGCTCCCCTGGGACCCGGACTGGATCGTGGAGCCCCTCTCGGATTCCACCATCTACATGGCCTACTACACCATCGCCCACCACATGAAGAGGCTCCCGCCGGAGAAGCTCACCCCCGAGGTCTTTGACTACCTCCTCCTCGGGAAGGGGACCCCGGCGACCCTCCCCCTGTCGGTCCTCGAGCCCATCCGGAAGGAGCTCCTCTACTGGTACCCCTACGACTTCCGGTTCTCTGCGAAGGACCTCATTTCGAACCACCTCACCTTCCAGCTCTACCATCACCGGGCCCTGCTCCCGCCCGAGCTCCAGCCGAAGGGGATGGTGGTCTTCGGGATGGGGCTCCTCGCCGGAGCGAAGATGTCCTCCTCCAAGGGCAACGTCTTCCTCCTCGAGGACGCCATAGAGGAGTTCGGGGCCGACACGGTCCGGATGTTCCTCACCGGGAGCGCCGAGCCCTGGCAGGACTTCGACTGGCGGAACGAGCTCGTCCTCTCGGTGAAGAAGCAGATCGAGCGGTTCTGGGGAACGGTCCAGGAGCTCGCGGCCGCGAAGGGGACCTCTCCGGGAGCCCTCGACACCTGGATCGAGAGCCGGCTCCAGGGCCGGATCGCCCGGACCACGAAGGCCCTCGAGCTCTTCCAGACCCGGCAGGCCCTCCAGGAGTGCTTCTACGGCATCGAGGCCGACCTCCGGTGGTACCGCCGGCGGATGGGCGAAGGAGCGGAGCCCGGCCCCGGCGCCCGGAGCCTCGCCTCGGCCTGGGTGCGGCTCCTCGCCCCCTTCATCCCCTACAGCTGCGAGGCCCTCTGGGATGCCCTCGGCGGCAGGGGACCCATTGCCTTTGCCCCCTGGCCGGAGCCGGACGCGGGGAAGATCCGGCGGGAGGCCGAGATCTCGGAGGACCTCCTCGCCCGGACCGTCGAGGACATCGAGTCCATCATGAAGATCCTGCCGGTCACGGCGAAGGAGGTCAGGATCCTCGTCGCGCCGGAGTGGAAGCGGTCCGTCTTTGTCACCATCGCGGGATCAGCCGAGAAGCGCGAGGTGGTGAAGGAGATCATGAAGGACGGGGCCATGCGAAAGAGGGGGAAGGAGGCGGCCGACGCGGTGAAGCAGGTCACCGCCCTCGTCCACAGGCTCCCGCCGGACCTGGTGGAGGGGCTCCTCGCCCATCCCGTCGACGAGAAGGCCGTCTTCGAGGGGGCGAAGGAGTTCCTCGGGCGGGAGTTCCAGGCAAAGGTCACGGTCGTCCCTGCCGAAGGTGCAGCCCACCCCAAGGCGAAGCTCGCCCTGCCCTATAAACCGGCGATCGTGATCGAGTAAGATAGATCTCCCTTTTTACTGAACTAATCCAAGAACATCCCGGGTTGGCCCTCCTGGGCGCTTCGCCTCCGGGAGCGGTCTGGTCGTTACTCTCATCGGGATTTCCGGAATATGGATCCAGGTGACAATAAGGACGCTCCAGGGGGCTTCGCCTTCGGCTTCGCCCCCGCCTCTGTGGCGTCCC
>JAJRCS010000157.1 GCA_028678815.1 Methanomicrobiales archaeon
GGTTGCGGCCCATGAGGTCGGTCCGGGCGGCAAGCACGCAGCAGGGGTGATTCTCCCACCGGGCGTCGGGCGGGAGCGCGCCCGAGTAGGCGATGACCTTCCCGATCTTCGCCACCGGGGCAACCTCGACGAAGGGCTGCCAGGCGATGTACCCGTCGATCTGCTTCGTGGCGAGGAGGGTGGGCATGGGCCCGGTCCCCTTGGTGTAGACGATGGCCACATCGCCGGTCTCCTGGGGGGCCGTGCACGCGGCCGCGAGGAGGAGGGCGGCGAGGCACCCGAGGAGGAGGTACTTCATCCCGTTCATGCCCGGTACATGCCCCCGTTGATCTCATAAAGTGTTCCATTTTACCCGAAATATGTATACAAAAAGGATTATAATATGGTAATAATAACACATTTCGCCTTTTTTCCCTTCAGTTATGTCCAGTTTTTTCCTCCCCGGGGCTGGTTGGACAAAAAGGTTTTTCATGTGGGAGAAGTATCCTTTCTGTGTCAGTCCATGGTCAGGCTCGACCCCATCGACCGGCTCCTCCGGGCATCCATGCTCTCGGACGAGGACTTCGTGGCGACCCTGAACGGGATCCTGAAGAATGACCTCCGGATGACCGTGCGGGAGCTCTCCGAGCGGAGCGGGATCGCGGCCTCCTCCCTCTACAAGATCCTCCACGGGGAGCGGTCGCCCAACCTCACCACCCTCCGGGCCATCGTGGGGGCCCTCCGGCACCTCTCCCACCCGGCCGGGGAGGAGGAGTTCATCGGGGTCATCGCGGCCCGCCAGACCCTGGACGGGATCGAGGACCGGTTCGCCGAGGTGGACGGGAGGAGGGTGCGGGTGCGGGAGTACGCGGTCCATACCATCGAGGACGCCATCGTGGCCGCGGTCCGGGCCGAGCGGGAGGGGGCCTGCGGCATCGTCTGTGCCCCCATCGTCTCCTCCACCATCGAGGAGCTCGTCTCGGTGCCGGTCGCGACCATCGTCCCCCGGGAGAGCGTCCAGCAGGCCGTCGAGCTCGCGGCACGGAAGGCATGGCATTAAGGAGCGCATGGGAGAACATGGTAGGAGATCAGGAGAACCAGGTGAGAGGATGCTGAAGGACCAGATACGGAGGGGCCGGCTCGGGGCGGAGCGGGGGTGCGGGGTCTCCCGCTTCCTCTCCTCCATGGAGGCCGACCGGTGGATCGCCGAGGCGGACGTGCTCGTGGACATGGCCCACCTCCTCATGCTCCGCCGCCAGGGAATCGTCGGGGAGGAGCATGCCCGGGCCATCATGGAGGTCCTGGTGGGGCTCCATGACGACGGCCTCCCGGAGGAGATCTTCGATGACCGGTTCGAGGACGTCCATGCCGGGATAGAGGCGTACCTCATCGACCGGCTCGGGGAGGAGACCGGGGGGCGGATCCACGCGGGCCGCTCCCGGAACGACGAGGTTGCGGCCTGCATCCGGATCCGGGCCCGGGAGGAGGTCCTCCGGCTCATGGGCTCCGTGAACCGGCTCCGGGAGGTGCTCGTCACCCTCTCTGCCGGGCACACGGCGACGGTGATGCCGGGCTTCACCCATCTCCAGCATGCCCAGCCCACCACCCTCGCCCACCACCTCCTCGCCTACGAGGGGGCCCTCGCCCGGGACTATGCCCGGCTCATCATGGCCTTCGCCCGGGTGAACGAGTCCCCCCTCGGGGCCGCCGCCTTCGCCTCCACCGGGTTCCCCCTCGACCGGGACTACACGGCGGAACTCCTGGGCTTCGACCGGCTCGTGGAGAACTCCATGGACGCGGTCTCCTCAAGGGACTTCCTCCTCGAGGTGCTTTCGGCCTGCGCCATCCTCTCGGCAACGGCGAGCCGGCTCGCCTCCGACCTGATCCTCTGGTCGAGCTCCCTCGCCGGGTTCGTCACCCTCTCCGACGAGTACTGCTCCACCTCCTCCATCATGCCCCAGAAGAAGAACCCCGACACCCTCGAGATCCTCCGGGCGAAGTCGGGGACCGCGGCGGGTTCCCTCACCGCGGCCCTCGCCATCATGCGGGGCCTCCCCATGAGCTACAACCGGGACCTCCAGGAGGCGACCCCGCACCTCTGGCAGGGCCTCTCGGCCGCCGGTGACGGGATCCCCCTCCTCGCCGAGGCCCTCGCCACCGCCACCTTCCACCCGGAACGGATGGCGGAGGAGGCGGGGAAGGGGTTCTCCACCGCGACCGGCCTTGCCGACCTCCTGGTGCAGGACCTCGGGCTCCCCTTCCGGACCGCCCATACCATCGTGGGAAAAGCGGTCCGGGCAGGGAAGATCGACCTCCCCACCCTCGAGAAGGCGGGGAAGGAGTCCTTCGGGATCTCCCTTTCAGGCCTCGGCCTGAGCCAGGAGAAGGTGCAGGCTGCCCTTGACGTCCGCTCCATGGTGGATGCCCGCACCGTGACCGGGGGCCCTGCCCCCGCTACGGTAAAAAAGGCTCTCAGGGGCCGGAAGGAGGAGCTGAAGAGGGACCGGGCCGAGACCGTGTCCCTGGAGGCGGGTCTCGCGGAGGCCCGGGTGCGCCTCCTCTCGGAAGCCCGGGGGCTCCTCCCGTGACGGAGTTCCGGACCGGCGACCAGGTCCGGTGCACCCTCGCCGGGAAGGCGTACCCCGCCACCTTCATCACCGACCGGGACGGCATGGCGGTGGTGAAACTGGGGAGCGGGTACAACATCGGCGTCCCCTTCGGGGCGGTCACCTGGGAAGGCCGGCCGAGGCCGGAGCCCCCGGCCCTGAGCCGGCCGGTCCAGCGGGACGACCTCCCCGAGCTCGCCATCATCTCGACAGGGGGCACCATCGCGAGCCGGGTGGACTACCGGACCGGCGCGGTCACCTCCCAGTTCTCCGCCGAGGACATCCTCCGGGCCATCCCCGGCCTCGCCGGCCTCGGCCGGTTCCGGACAGAGCAGATCTCCTCCATCCTCTCGGAGAACATGACCCTCGGCATCTGGCAGGACCTGGCCCGGGCCATCTTCCATGCGGTACGTTCCGGCGTGGCAGGGGTGATGGTCACCCATGGGACCGATACCATGGCCTACAGCGCCGCCGCCGTCTCCTTCATGGTGGAGACTCCGGTCCCCGTCATCTTCACCGGGTCCCAGAGGTCGGCGGACCGGCCGAGCAGCGACAATGCCATGAATGCCCTCTGCGCCGCCTCGGCGGCCGTCTCGCCCCTCGGGGAGGTGGCGGTGGTGATGCATGCCTCCACGAGCGACGACCGGTGCGCCATCCACCGGGGCACCCGGGTACGGAAGATGCACACCTCCCGGCGGGACGCCTTCCGGTCCCCCGGGATGGCCCCACTCGGGTATGTGGATTATCCCGGCCTCTCCGTCACCCTCTCCCCTGAAGCAGTTCCCCGGGGCGGCCGGGAGCCGGCCCTCCGGGAGAAGATGGAGGAGCGGTGCGGCCTCCTCTCCTTCCACCCGGGGATGGACCCCTCGATCCTCGAGGCGTACCGGGGATACCGCGGGCTCGTCGTCGCGGGGACCGGCCTCGGCCATGTCTCCTCCCCCTGGGTGAAGGCGCTCTCGGGGCTTGTCCGGGACGGGACGACCGTGGTTATGACCTCCCAGTGCCTCCACGGGAGGGTCTGCGACCGGGTCTATGACACCGGCCGGGACCTCCTCGCCGCGGGCGTCCTGGAAGGGGAGGACATGCTCCCCGAGGCCGCCCTCGTGAAGCTCATGTGGGTCCTCGGGCAGACCTCCGACGATGAGAGGGCAAGGGCCCTCATGGGGGAGAACCTGAGGGGCGAGATCCGGAGGAGGTCGCTCCATGGCCTCTGAGATTCCCGGCCTTCGGGCCGGCCTTTCGGGCAGGCCTCCGTCCGCCCTCCCCAGGCCGCCCCTCCGGGCCGGCCTGGAGATCCACCAGCAGCTGGACACGGGGGAGAAGCTCTTCTGCCACTGCCCCACCCGGCTCCGGGACACGAAGGAGCACAGCGGGGAGTTCACCCGGTTCCTCCGGGCCACCGAGAGCGAGATGGGGGAGATCGACCGGGCCGCCCTCGAGGAGATGCGGACCATCCGCCGGTTCACGTACTACGCGTACGACACCACCTGCCTCGTGGAGGACGACGAGGAGCCCCCGGCGCCCCTCAACCGGGAGGCCCTCGGCACCTGCCTCACCATCGCGAAGTGCTTCGGCATGCACCCCGTCGACCAGGTCCATACCATGCGCAAGGTCGTCATCGACGGGTCCAACACCTGCGGGTTCCAGCGGACCGCCCTCGTCGCCCTCGGGGGCGCCCTCCCCGGGGGGGCCCGGGTCGAGACCATCTGCCTCGAGGAGGACGCCGCCCAGCGGGTGACGGAGAGGATCTTCTCCCTGGACCGGCTCGGGATCCCCCTCGTGGAGATCACCACCGGCCCCGACCTCCGCTCCCCGGAGGAGGTCCAGGAGGTCGCCGAGTACATCGGCATGGTGCTCCGGTCCACGGGGAAGGTGAAGCGGGGCAAGGGCACCATCCGGCAGGACATCAACATCTCCATCCCGGCGGGAGCCCGGGTCGAGATCAAGGGAGTGCAGGAGCTCGGGCTGGTCGCCGAGGTGGTCAGGCGCGAAATGGAAAGGCAGGAAAACCTCATCGCTATCAGGGATACTTTGAAAAATAATATGGCAACGGTGAGGAA
>JAJRCS010000189.1 GCA_028678815.1 Methanomicrobiales archaeon
TCCACCGAGCTCGATTCTGCAGGTAAGTACTACGAGCTGAAGGTGTACCAGGGGAAGCCCCACGGGTTCATGATCACGAACGGCTCCCTCTCGCAGGACGACGCCTCGATGGACGCCTACCGGGAGATGATCAGCTTCTTCCGGCGGACCCTCGGGTAACCTTTTTTTCACGGTCCTTCGGCTGCCGGATCCCTCCCGTCGCCGCAGATGCCGCCTGTGCATTCCTCCAGCCCGCACGCCTCCCCAGCCTGCTCCATCTCGATGGTGGCGTGAGAGATCCCCAGGGAGGTGGCGGCATCCCTCACCCTGCACTTCACCGCCATCGACTCCTCTGCAGAGCTCCCCGCCGGGATCACCACATGGGCGGTCAGGATATGGTGCTCACCGTCGAGGGACCAGAGGTGGAGGTCATGAATGCCCGAGATACCCGGGACGCGGAGAAGGTGTTCCTCGACCCCCCGGAGGGGGAGGGACGGGGGGACACCCTGGAGGAAGATGACCACCGTGCGCCTCATGCTCTTCACGACGTTCACGAGGACGATGAGGGTGATGAGAATGGAGACCACGGGGTCGAGGACGGGGACCTCCCAGACCATGAGGGCGAGGGAGAGGAAGAGGATCGCGGCCCACCCCAGGAGATCCTCGACGAGATGCCACGCCACCATCTGTTCGTTCAGGGTACGCCCCCCCTTCAGCCGGACCGCGGCAACCCCGTTCACGAGGATCCCCACCAGGGCGAAGAGGAGCATGCCCCGGGCATCCGGCATCACCGGGTCGAGGAGGCGCGGGATGGCGGCCCGGAGGACGAGGGAGGCCCCGATGAGGAGGACAACCCCGTTGACGAAGGCCGCGGCGAGGGAGAACCGCCGGTACCCGTAGGAGAAGAGGGCGGTGGGGCCTCTCCTCGCGATATGCTCGAAGAACCAGGCGAGCCCGAGGGAGAAGGAGTCCCCGAGGTCATGGAGGGCATCGGCGGTGATGGCAAGGCTCCCGAAGACAAAACCCCCCGCGAACTCCGCAACGGTGAAGGCGAGGTTCAGGAAGAAGGCGAACCTGATGTTCCGCTCGGCCGTGTCGCCGGACTCGGGTGGGATGGCGGGCGCTTCGCTGGGCATCCGGGGATCAGTCTGTCCATTGCTCCCGGGTATTATCAAGCCACCCGTGGGAACTCACACCCGGGTCCCCTTACCCTTCTCCGCCGGTTCCGATGACCTGCCCGTCGATGGAGATGGTGATCTCCTTCACCGGGATCTTCTTCCCTGACCGTTCCAGGGCCCGGTCGATCACGTATCTCACCCCGCCGCAGCACGGGACCTCCATGTGGGCAACGGTGATGGAGTTGATGGCGTGGAGGGAGAGGATCTCCGCGAGCTTCCCGATGTACCCCTCGATATCCGGATCCAGCTTCGGGCAGAAGATGATCAGGATCTTATCCCTGAGGAGCTCCCGGTGGAAGCCGGCGAAGGCGAAGGGGGCGCAGTCTGCCGAGACGAGGAGATCGGCATTGTCGAAGTACATGGCTGCCGGAGAGAGGAGGGCGAGCTGGACCGGCCACTGCCGGAGCTCCGAACCGGTGTCCGCCGGTGCGCCCCGGGGAACCACCGGTCCCCTCCTGGCAATGCTCCGGGGCCCGGACCCCGGGCACCCCATGAAGGGGTGCCGGGCGACCTGTGCCGGGTTCGCCACGCATCCCGTCGTGCCGGTGCCGGGAACAGGGATGTGGTTCTCCTCGAGGTAGGCGACTGCCTGGCGGTGGAGGGCCTTCTCCCCGTGGGCGAGGAGGTGCTCCAGGTGCGCCCGGATCACCGGTTCCCCCTGCCGCACGATCTGCTCCATCACCGCCCGCTCGTCGTAGGCCCCGGCCTCCCGCTCGATGACCGAGATGGCCCCCTCGGGGCAGGTCCCGACGCAGGCACCCAGCCCGTCGCAGAAGAGGTCCGAGACGAGCCGCGCCTTCCCGTCGATGACCTGGAGCGCCCCCTCCGGGCAGTCGGGGATGCACTGGCCGCACCCCGTGCACTTCTCCTCGTCGATGTGGATGATCTTCCGCTTCATGGTATCCCCGCGATGGATTGAAGGGATGAGGATGACAAAGTACTCGACTGTTTCAGTATATATCCTGTCCCGGGGGCCCGCTGCGGGCGGGCCGGTTGCAGGTGCAGCCCCGCGGCGGGAGCGCAGGTACGGTGACCAATGGCAGACAATACCGGCACAGGGGAGATCCCGGAGGAGATCGCGGGGGCATGCCGACGGCTCGGCGCCGCCCGGACGCGGGGCGAGCTCGGCTCCCTCATCGCCCCCCTGGTCCTTTCCTGCTCCCCCGCAGACCTCCGGCAGATGATCCGGAACTTCTCGCAGCAGGTCGCCGACGTGGAGCCGGGCTACCGCTCCCGGGTCACGGAGAAGGTCTCGGAGCACCTCCTCGGCACCTACCAGAAGGTCCGGCTCATGTCCCAGCAGGGCTCCTTCTCCCCCCTGGAGGAGACCCCTCATGCCTCCGCCCCACGGTACTGGGAGATGGTCGCCGGCGAGTGCCGGGGACCCGGAGGAAGGGAGGGGCGCCTCCGG
>JAJRCS010000228.1 GCA_028678815.1 Methanomicrobiales archaeon
ATGCCACCGGTTCCTCCCCGAGCGGGTGGACCACCACCGGGCTCCCCTTCCCGGGACGATGGTACAGGGAGACGAAATCTGCATCCGCCGAGAGGGGGACGTTTGTCCCCTGCTCCCGATCGAGATCGGGGAAGACCGTTGCGATATCGATGATCCCCGGCGTCCGGAGGGAGAGATCGCTGTGGGAGAAGCTCCCCTCCCGGGCGAGGCAGTCCCTCCGCCGGATATCAAAGCGGCTCACAGCGCACCTCTGTACCGGGGAGTTCGGCCCTCAACAGCTCCGCCCACTCCGGCTGGCAGAGGACCGTGAAGGAGACACCCGGATGGCTCTCCCTCATGGCCCGGATCCCGGCGCAGCCGGCCGCGACCATGTCCCGGTCCCATGCCGGGATCTCGGACTGCCCGACGGGGAAGGTCTCCGCGAGCTCGGGCGGGTACGGCCCGAAGGGGGGCTTGAAGAGGAGGACGGTGCCGAACCCGGGGAGCATTTTTCCCGTGAGGGTGACGAGGACCTTCCCGGTGACAGGAACCCTCCCGATGAGCCGGTGGTGCCGGAGGACCTCCGTCCTGAGGCAGCTCTCGCTCCCCCGGTAGAAGAACCGGTTCTTCGATACCCGGTCCATGGATTCGAGTTCCCCGGCATGGGCGAGGAGCGTGCGGTACCCGTCGAGGAGCCTCGGGTGGGCCCGGCACCGGTCATCGACGAGTTCCCAGAGGGTCCCCTCGCGGATGGCCTCCCGGATCCGGGCCATCTCGAGGAGGGTGACGGAGAGGTTGTGCCGGGCGAGGAGGCCCTCCCGGTCGGGATCCTCCCGGAGCTCCCCCGCGGTCCTGCCGCGGCAGGCCTCGCAGGGACAGGCGAGCTCGGTCATCTCGTCGATCCTCCGCGACCCCGACGCCGTCAGGTACCTCCCCTCCCGGGCGAAGAGGGCATAGGCCGCCGAGTCGAAGACGTCGCAGCCCATGGCCACGGCGAGGGCGAGCATGGACGGGTGACCGGCCCCGAAGAGGTGGACGCAGGCCCCGGGCGGGATGCCCCGCTTTGCCCCGAGGACGACCCCGACGAGCTCCCGGTACCGGTAGGCCTCCATGAGGGGCACCACCCCGCCGATGGGGCAGAAGGCGAAGCCCATCTCCGCCACCGCCTTTCCCGCCTTCTCCCGGAGGTCGGGGAACCTCCCGCCCTGCACCGGCGCGGCGAGGCTCTCCATCCCGACGATTTCAACGGCCTCCCGGATCCGGTCCATGGTGATCCCGAGGTCAGACTCCGCGGTGCTCCGGTCCGCCTGCGGGGGGGTCGCGATGTCCAGGGGGACGAGGATCTCGCTCCCGACGGCCTCCTGGAAGGAGAGGGTCTCCCGGTTCGTGATCTCCACGTCGCCGTAGACCGACTGCTGGAAGGCCCCCGAGTCGGTCATGATGACCCCGGGGAACCCGAGGACCCTGTGCAGGCCCTCCGCAAGGGCCGGCTCACGGAACCGGTCGCTCGTCGCGAAGATGTAGGCGTTCGTGATGATGGCCTCGGCTCCCATGCCCGCCATCTCGGCCGGCGGGATGAGGGGGAGGTGGGGGTTCACCACGGGGAAGAGGGCAGGGGTCCGCACGGTCTTCCCCCCCACCTGGAGCCTCCCCAGGCGTCCCGCGATGTCCTTCTCCATCACCTCGAACCGGATGGCCATGGGGTTCAGGGCTCCGGCTCGTGGAAGATCTGCCCCTCGAAGCCGAGGACCTGGACCCCCTGGGACTTCCAGGTGCCGGGGGGCAGGCCGGCCTTTATGCAGGTATGGTCGAGGAACTCGCAGGCGGTCCACCGGTACTCCGTCGCCACCTGGGGGAGGAGGAGCCCGCTCCGGCCACGGCCCTGCACGATGAGGCCATGGACCCCCACCCGCACGCAGGAATCCCTCTTCCCGGGGGGGCCGGCCAGGGGCTCGGGGACCGAGAGGACCGTCACCTCGACCCGGATCTTCGGGAGATCCCGGGGCATCACGGGCGGGAACCGCGGGTCCTGGAGGGCGGCCGATACCGCCGCCTCGGCGATGGCCTCCCCAAGGGGCATCACCGGGTACGGGAGGCCGATGCAGCCCCGGAGGATGCCCCCCTCGGTGAGGGTGACGAAGACGCCCCTTTTTTCGTAAAAGACGTCAGGGAGCACAGGGGGGACCAGCCTGTCTCCCTTCACCCCGGCCTCGAGGGCCTGCCGGGCGAGGGCGACGGCGGCCGTCCCCTCCCCGGCTGTGAGAACCTTCATGAGAAATAAAGGAAGAGGCCACTGATATTACTAGTGGAGGGAGCGTCTCCCTTACCGGGCGGGAGACCACCCGGGAGAAATAAATAAAGGGTGCTCCCATATGCATAGGAGAGGGAGAGGGCGGCTGACGGTGGCCCCCACGGGCCGCTGAGGAAAGTCCCCCCACCGACCAGGCTCGCAGCCGCACCCACGTGCGGGTGGCGAGAGCCACGGCCATGACACAGAAACGGCACGGCCCGCCGCCAGCCATGATACGACCGATTCGTGGAGCGTATCGGCGGGAAGCGTTGAAACGGTGAACCCCTGCGGGTGCAAGCCAGAAACGGGCCATGGGCTGCCTGGTGCCCGCCCAGGTTTGGCGCAGAGCTGAATGCCGCCATGAACAGAAGGGGGCTTACTCCTCCCACTCATGAGAAAAATTCGTTTGGGTTATATACATCCCGTTCTCTATTCTTCTTGTGCATATTCCCACCCCCGAGGAGATCCGGGCACGCCGGGTGATGCTCGGGCTCACCCAGACCGACCTCGCCCGGAAGGCGGGGATCTCCCAGTCCATGATCGCCCGGATCGAATCGGGATCGGTGGACCCCCGGGTTTCGACCCTCACCCGGATCGTCGCGGTCCTCTCCCGGAAGGAGGAACCCCCCTACCGGGCACGGGACGTGATGCACACGCCGGTCTACACCGTGGGGCCCCAGGACCCCGTCACCCGGGCCGTGGAGATCATGGAGAAGAACGACATCTCCCAGCTCCCCGTGGTGGAGCGGGGCATCCCCGTGGGGTGCCTCTCCGAGTCGGCCATCGTCTCGGCCCTCGATGAGGGGGGCATGCACGGCTCGGGGAGCCGGGCGGTGCGGGAGTTCCTGGAGCCGGGATTCCCCACGGTGTCCCTCGAGGCGGACGTGCGGGACGTGGTCCACCTCCTCAGGGAGAACCACGCGGTCCTCGTGGTGGACGGCGGCCGGGTGGCCGGCGTCATCACGAAGCACGACCTCATCCCACTCTTCTCGTAGCCGGTACCAGGGAGACGAGGTCCCGGAGCACCTTCTCCGGGTCGGGGGCCTTCACCACGCTCGAGGCGAGGAGGACCCCGTTTGTCCCGAGCTCGAGGGCGATCTTCACGCACTCACCGGTCTGAATCCCGGCACCGGTGAGGACCTTCACCTGGGGATTCACCTTCCTGGCGGCCTCCACCGATCGCCTGATGATACCGGGATCGGCCTTGCAGACCGAGACCCCGCTCCCGATGAGCTCGGGGGGCTCGATGGCGACGTAGTCGGGCCCGAGGGCGGCTGCGGCCGCGGTGGTGGGGTCGTTGTTCGTGCAGACCACCGACTCGAGCCGGGCATCCCGGGCCGCCCTCACGGCCGCCTCGATCCCCGCGAGGGTGAGGCGCCGTTCCGAGTGGTTGATGAGGGTCCCCACGGCCCCGGCATGCCGGACTGCGGCGGCGGTGACATGGCCGGTGTACGCCCCGGGGGGTACCCCGTCAATATGCTGGGCGAAGACGGGTATCCGGAAGTGGTGCGAGACGGGATGGATCTCGGTGTAGACGGGGGCCATCCCGATCCGCACCCCGCTCTCCTCTGCCACCGTCTCCGCCGCCTCGGCGATGAGGTGGGCCCGGTTCCCCATGCCCTCGGAGAGGGCCTTGCAGTTGATGAGGATGAAGGGTTCTCCCATACGGTTCTCCTGCAGATCACGAGTCAGCACGAACTATATAAAAGAGTGTGATCATGTAAATAATAAGGGGCTTCTCCGCCTTGGCGGAACAGGAATGACGGGTTTTTTCCGTTCTCATCGCGATATGCTGTATTCCCCTGAAGAGGGGAGCCACCGCCCGCTGCGGGAGGGAGACGCGGGGGAACGAAGGGGCCTTCTGACATGACGACCGGGCCGAAGGAGGGTGACGAGAAGAGGGGGATCTTCAGCAGCAGCCAGGATCCCGAGGAGCTCGTCCAGGACGGGATAGCCCTCTACACCCTGGGAAAGTACACCGATGCCCTCGACCGGTTCGATGCCGCCCTCAGGAAGAACCCCGGGGATGCCACCGCCTGGCTGAACAAGGGAGGCACCCTCACCGTCCTCGGGAAGTACGAGGAGGCCCACGGGGCCTTCGAGGAGGCCCTGAAGCTCGACCCCGGGAATGCCCTCGTCCTCAGGAACAAGGGGATCACCGAGATCTACCTCGGGAGGATCGGGGATGCCATCCGGTCCTTTGACCGGGCCCTCGAGATCGACCCCCATGATGTCACCGCCCTCCTGAACCGGGGGATCGCCCTCGTGAAGACCGGGCGGTACGAAGAGGGAATCGAGTGCTTCGACCGGGTCCTGGACATGGACTTCCGGAACACCATCGCCTGGGTCCAGAAGGGGAAGGCCCTTGCCATCATGGGCAGGCCGAAGGAGGCCCTCGAGATCTTCGAGAAGGCCCTCGCCCTCAACCCGAAGGACCCCGAGGCCTGGCTCCACAAGGGGCTCGCCCTCGCCGGTATGGACCAGAAGGACCAGGCCCTCCATGCCTACGAACGGGCCCTCGAGCTCTCCCCCCACCTCCTCCCTGCCCTGACCTCCAAGGGGATCCTCCTCATCAAGAAGGGGGACTACGAGGGGGCGGTGAAGGTCATGGACGCTGCCATCGCCCTCGACTCCGCCGACCCGAACGCCTGGTTCGGCCGGGGGGTCGCCCTGAAGATCCTCGGCCGGTACGACGAGGCCCTCGCGAGCTTCGACCGGGCCCTGGCCATCAACCCGGGGGATGCCTCGGTCTACCAGGGAAAGGGGGACCTCTTCGTCCTCTCGGGGCAGTACAAGGAGGCCCTCGAGTCGTACCTGAAGGCCCGGGAGATGGACCCGTCCCTCTCGGGGCCCCTCCAGGGGGCCATCGAGCGGTGCATCGCCTTCGTCCAGTTCAACCTCAGCCAGTGGCGGCAGCAGGGCTTCTTCCTCCTCTCCCAGGACGAGCCCGTGGAGGCCATCAGGTTCTTCAACAGGGTCCTCGAGGTGGAGCCCGAGGATGCCGAGGTGCTCCTGAAGAAGAGCGAGGCCCTCGCTGCCCTCGGAAGGGACGAGGAGGCCTTCGCGACCCTGGACCGGCTCGTCCAGCTCAACCCCTCGGATACCGGGGCCTGGCTCTCCCGGAGCAGCATCCTCATCGAGCTGGGGAGGCCGGAGGAGGCCGCGGTCTCCCTCGACGGGGTGATCCGCGACCACCCGGAGATGAAGGACGCCCGGGTCATGGAGGCGTACACCCGCTCCGGGGACGCCCTGACCGCCAGGGGGAACTACACGGGGGCCCTCTCGGCCTATGACAGCGCCCTCGGCATGGCGCCCACGAACCCCTCCGCCCTCGTCGGGAAGGGCCGGGCCCTCGCCATGCTCGACCGGCCGGTCGAGGCGGCCTCGGTCTTTGACCGGGCCCTCCAGCTCGAGCCCGGCAACCAGGACATCTGGATCCGGAAGGGGATCGTCCTCGACATGATGGGCCGGTTCGACGAGGACATCAAGTGCTACGAGCAGGCCCTCTCGCTCAAACCCCATGACGCCAACTCCTGGTTCAACCTCGGGATCACGTTCCTCAACAAGAGCGAGTTCGAGGAGGCGGTGAAGGCCTTCGACCAGTCCCTGGAGAGCGACCCCCGGAACGCCGAGACTTACTACAACCGGGGGGTCGCCCTCCTGGACATGAAGAAGTACGAGAAGGCCCTCATGTCCTTCAACAAGGCGGTGGAGATCGATGATACGGTCCCCGAGTTCTGGCACAGCAAGGGGTGCGTCCACGGGATCCTCCGGGACTTCAACGAGGCGATGCGGGACATCGACAAGGCCATCTCCCTCAACCCGAAGTTCGCCATGGCCTGGCGGTCCCGGGGGCTCTTCCTCCAGTTCCTCGGGAAGCTCAACGATGCCGTCGCCTCGTACGAGCGGTCCCTCGCCCTCGAGTTCGACCCCGACACCGAGAAGGCGAAGGAAACGCTCCAGTCGAAAATCTGAGTCTCTCCTCCCTTGCAGAAGACCTCTCCAGGAGCCGGAGCCACCGGCACGTCCACGAAGGGTCGGTTACCCGGGAAAAACAGAGCCTGAGGATTCAGGAGTTCAGCTTCTTCGTCGTCATGCTCTCGGGCTCCCGCCCCCCCGGTGCGCCACCGGAAAGAAAATATGGGAAAAGATCGCCGGAGTTCTACTTCTTTATCGATATGATATCACCGAGAGTGGTGGTCATCCCCTTCCCCTTGGAGGACTTCACCTCGCTCTCGGCCGACTCGATGAGGGAGATCCCGAGGACCTCCTCGAGCTTCTTCCTCAGTTCCTCCTCGGGGACCAGGTCCCCCTTCTCGACCTTCTTGATGAGGAGCTCCTTTTGCATGATCTCGAGGGCCAGCTGCTTCTCGGTCCAGCCCTTTGCCACCCGTGCCCTCCGGATCCGGTCCGCGTAGTCCTCCGCGAGGTCCCCCTCCATCCGGTCGAAGAGGTCCCTCCGCCTTCTCTGGACCGGCTGGGGGACCGGGGGCCCTCCCATCTTCCTCGGGGGCTGGGGGGGTGAACCGGTCGAGGCCCGGGGCTTCTGGACCTCGGTCCCGTACTTCGAGCAGGGTACGCACACCCGGAGCTCGGCCCCCTCAATGTGGACGGTCCGGGGTGCACCACGGATCTCTCCGCCGCACAATTCGCACTGCATGGTCTCGAAAACATCTTTATAGTCACATCCTATATACTTATTTGAGGGATCATGGGCGAAACCACCTGGCAGGGCCAGGATCCTCCGAATAACGAAGAGATCTACAAGTACCTCCTGGAGAAGATCTCCCAGCTCGAGAACCGGAACCTGGAGCTCAGGGAGCAGCTCCGGCAGCTCGAGGTGGAGAAGAGGTACACCGAGACCCAGAAGATCCGCTACGAGCGTGACGTCCGGAAGCTGAAGAGCGAGATCGAGCAGCTCCGCAGCCCGCCCCTCGTCATCGGCACCATCACCGACGTCGTCGATGCCAACCGGGTCATCGTCCGCTCCTCCTCGGGCCCGAGGTTCCTCGTCCGGACCTCCCAGTGCATCGAGCCCGACCAGCTGAAGCCGGGGGTCCGGTGCTCCCTGAACCAGCAGTCCCTCGCCATCGTGGAGATCCTCCCCTCGAGCTACGATGCCGCCATCTACGGGATGGAGCTCGTGGAGTCCCCCGCGGAGACCTACGCGGACATCGGCGGCCTCGAGAAGCAGATCGTGGAGATCAAGGAGGCGGTGGAGCTCCCCTTAAAGAAGCCGGACCTCTTCAAGGAGGTCGGGATCGACCCGCCGAAGGGGGTCCTCCTCTACGGCCCGCCGGGGACAGGGAAGACCCTCCTTGCGAAGGCCGTGGCCCACGAGACCAATGCCCACTTCCTCCGGGTCGTCGGGTCCGAGCTCGTCCAGAAGTACATCGGCGAGGGGGCCCGGCTCGTCCGGGAGCTCTTCGACCTCGCCCAGAAGAAGGCCCCCTCCATCCTCTTCATCGACGAGATCGATGCCATCGGGGCCCAGCGGATGGACGCCGATACCTCCGGGGACCGCGAGGTCCAGCGGACCCTCATGCAGCTCCTCGCCGGGATGGACGGCTTCGACCGCCGGGGTGACGTGAAGATCATCGGGGCCACGAACCGGATCGACATCCTGGACCGGGCCCTCCTCCGGCCCGGGCGGTTCGA
>JAJRCS010000009.1 GCA_028678815.1 Methanomicrobiales archaeon
ATTCCGGTGAAGCGGCCGGAGGGGCTCGTCACCATCGCCGTCCTGGAGCGGGACTCCCCGGCAGACTTCCTCGCCCTCTCCACCGCCATGGACCAGGCGACCATCGTGGGGACCTCGAGCATGCGCAGGAGGGCGCAGATCCTCCGGCATGACAGCACCCTGGAGGTGAAGCCCCTCCGGGGGAACGTGGACACCCGGATCCGCCGGCTCCTCGCCGGGGACTTCCATGCCATCATCCTCGCCGAGGCCGGCCTCCAGCGCCTGGACTACCGGCTCAGGGGCTTCCGGCTCCCGCCCGAGAGGTTCGTCCCCACGGCAAACCAGGGGGCCATCGCCGTGGTCTGCCGGGACGAGCCCTGGCCCCGGATCCCCCTCTCGTCCCTCGACCATGCCCCGACGAGGCGGGATGTCATGGCCGAGCGGGCCGTCATCGAGGAGCTGGGGGCCGGGTGCTTCACGCCCGTCGGGGTGTACTGCCGGGAGGGGCACCTCGTCGCCGAGGTCCTCTCCCTGGACGGGAAGCGGACCGAGAAGGTCGAGAAGGACGTGGCTGATGCGGAGGCTGCCCGGGCCTGCGGGCGGCTGCTCGCGGAGAAGGCGAAGGACCTCCTCGCGGAGGCCCGGGCGCTCACGGGAGGAAAGGATGCCCCGGAAGGGTAAGGTATACCTCGTCGGTGCGGGCCCCGGGAGCCCGGACCTCCTCACCGTGAAGGCGAAGCGGGTCCTCGGGAAGGCCGGGGTCGTCCTCTATGACCAGCTCGCGGGCGGGGTGAGGGACCTCCTCCCCCCGGGCGCAGAGCTCATCGACTGCGGCAAGTCGGGCTCCCGGCACACCCTCGAGCAGGAGGAGATCGAGCAGCTCATGGTGGAGCGTGCCCTTGCCGGGAAACGGGTGGTCCGGCTGAAGGGCGGCGACCCCTTCCTCTTCGGGAGGGGCGGCGAGGAGCTCGAGGCCCTCCGGGAGGCGGGGATCCCCGTGGAGCTCGTCCCGGGGGTCACGAGCGCCATCGCCGTCCCCGGCTGCGTCGGGATCCCCGTCACCCACCGGAGCCATGCCTCGGAGGTGGTCATCCTCACCGGCCACGAGGAGCCGGGGAAGAGGGAGTCGTCCCTTGACTGGGACCTCCTCGCGAGGTTCCGGGGGACCATCGTCATCCTCATGGGGGTGAAGAACCTCGCCTCCATCGCCTCGGGCCTCGTGGAGCGGGGGAAGGACCCGGCCACCCCGGTCGCCCTCATCGAGCGGGGCCTCGCGCCGGGGCAGCGGGTCACCACCGGGCCCCTCGGGGAGATCGGGGGTATCGCGAAGAGGGCGGGGGTGAAGCCCCCCGCGGTCATCGTCATCGGGGGCGTCGTCAGCCTCTACCGTGAGGAGGATCTATGCGGAGCGAAGGAGTAACACAGGGATTTGCCCGGGCGCCCAACCGCGCCCTGCTGAGGTCTCTCGGGATCACCGAGACGGAGATGGACATGCCCTTCATCGGGATCGCGGATGCCTGGAACACCATCGTCCCCGGGCACGTGCACCTCCGGCAGCTCTCAGAGAAGGTCCGGGAGGGGATCGCCGCGGCCGGCGGGGTTGCCTTCGAGTTCGGGGTCATCGGGATCTGTGACGGCATCGCCATGGGGCACGAGGGGATGCGGTACTCCCTTCCCTCGAGGGAGAACATCGCCGACTCCATCGAGCTCATGGTGGAGGCCCACCGGTTCGACGGCCTCGTCTGCGTCGGGACCTGCGACAAGATCGTCCCGGGAATGCTCATGGCGGCTGTCCGGTGCGACCTTCCCACCATCGTCGTGACCGGGGGGCCGATGCTCCCCGGGTCCCTCGGCGGCCGGGACCTCTCCTTAATCGACGTCTTCGAGGCGGTGGGGAAGGTCGCCGCGGGGACCATGGACGAGGGGGAACTCCATGCCCTCGAGTGCGCGGCCATGCCCGGCTGCGGATCCTGCCAGGGGCTCTACACCGCGAACACCATGGCCTGCGTCACCGAGTCCCTGGGGATGTCCCTCGCAGGGTGCGCCACCATCCCCGCCGTGGATGCCGGGAAGCTCCGGATCGCGAGGCAGAGCGGGGAGCGGGCGGTCCGGCTCGTGAAGGAACGGGTCACCCCCCGGGGCATCATCACGCCGGAGAGCATCCGGAACGCCATCCGGGTGGACATGGCCCTCGGGGGCTCCACGAACACCATCCTCCACCTCATGGCCATCGCCGTGGAGGCAGGCATCCCCCTGGACCTCGACACCTTCAACGGGATCGGGGCGGAGACCCCGCACATCTGCGACATGCAGCCCGCGGGGCCGCACTCGATGCTCGCCCTCCACCGGGCAGGCGGGATCCCGGCGGTCCTCTCACGCCTTTCGGGCGCCCTCGAGGACGCCCCCACGGTCACCGGGCCCGGGATCCGCGAGATCGCCGGGATGGCGCGGGTGGCAGACCCGAAGATCATCCATACCGTCGGGAAGCCGGTGCACGAGGCTGGCGGCCTGAAGGTGCTCCGGGGATCCCTTGCCCCCGACGGTGCCGTGGTGAAGGCAGCGGCGGTGGACCCGAAGCTCTGGAAGCACCGGGGACCTGCCCGGGTCTTCGACGGCGAACAGGCTGCCATGAAGGCCATCCTCGCCCGGGAGATCCGGGAGGGGGACGTGGTGGTCATCCGGTACGAGGGGCCCTGCGGCGGCCCGGGGATGCCGGAGATGCTCTCCCCGACCTCGGCCATCGTCGGCCTCGGGTACAAGAGGGTGGCCCTCGTCACCGACGGGAGGTTCTCGGGCGGGACGAGGGGCGCGTGCATCGGGCACATCGCCCCCGAAGCCCTGGCGGGGGGGCCCATCGGCCTCGTCCGGGACGGGGATACCATCACCATCGACATCGGGAAGATGGTCCTCGATCTCGGGGTTTCGGAGAAGGAGCTCGCGAAGCGCCGCCGCTCCTGGAAGCCGAAGAAGAAGGAACTGACCGGCGTCCTCGCCCGGTACGCGGCAACCGTCGGGCAGGCGAACCTGGGCGCCGTGCAGCGCTGAAGCCCTGGAACCTTCCGCGGATCCCGGATAACCGGCGCTCCCGGATCCCCTCCCGCTCTCCTTTTTCCGGAGGAACGTCTCCCCTTTTGAGAAACCGCCCGGGACACCATTCATATCCCTTTATCTCTCTCGGGAGAGAGTTCAGGGTGAGGCTGCCTGATCCGGGCGCCGCCTCAGGTGATGATCATGATCGAGAAGTTCCTTGAAGGCAACCACAGCTTCGTTGTCGGCGAATTTGCGAGGAAGAAGGCCTTCTACACCGGCCTCGCGAAGGGGCAGAGCCCGAAGGTCCTCTGGATCGGGTGCGTGGACTCCCGGGTGACCCCGGAACGGATCACCTCGGCCGAGGCAGGGGAGCTCTTCGTCCACAGGAACATCGGGAACATCGTTCCCCACGCCTCCTGGACCTTCGCCACCGTTCTCGAGTACGCCATCAAGCACCTCAAGGTCGAGGAGGTCGTGGTCTGCGGCCACTCCGACTGCGGTGCCATGAAGGCTCTCGGGAAGGCGACCGGGGACACGTACATCCCCCTCTGGCTCAACAACGCGGGAGACGTGCTCCCGAAGGTGGACTCAGAGATCGCGAGGATGGGCCACCCGCCCGACGAGAAGGGCCGCCGGCGGATGATCGAGCTCGAGAATGTCCGGCTCCAGATCGCCCACCTGAGGACCTACCCCCTCGTGAAGGAGGGCGAGGCCCAGGGGAGGCTCAAAGTCCACGGCCTCTACTATGACCTCGAGACCGGGCTCATCTCACGCGTCCCCTGACCCGGCGAGCTCCTTCTCGATCTCCCGGACGATCCGGGGAAGGGAGATCCTCCCGACGGGGGTGACCCGGCCCCCCACGAGGACGATGGGGAGTGGCGGG
>JAJRCS010000019.1 GCA_028678815.1 Methanomicrobiales archaeon
CCCTCGAAGCTGACCCGGATGCCGTCCTGCTGCAGCCTCCAGGCCTTTCCCCCGACGACCCCTTCCCACCAGCCCTCCCGCTCCTCCCACCGGAAGGCCTGGCCGCAGGAGAGGGTGAGGCCGAGGTCGAGGGGCTGGTTGTCCCGGAGCAGGATCGTCCCCATGCCCGGAAGCATGGTCGCTCCCGCGTGATCATGGTTGTGGACAACCGCGGGAAAAGGGCCCGGGAACGGTCCGAAACCCTCATGGGGATTGCCGGCTCCACAGCTACTCCGGGAGGAGCATGACCGAGATCGAGGAGCACTACCGGAGCGAGAACGGGGCCATCCTCATCGAGATGCGGCTCCGGACCGTCATGCAGATCTTCAACTCCCTCGACCCCGCCCCCTTCCACGAAAAGGACCTGGACCCGGATGCCGAGGCGTACATCACCGAGATCGTCCAGGACTTCCCCCTCGCGCAGCCCATGAAGATCGTCATCCACCTCCCCTGCAGGGAGGCGGAGTGCGAGGAGGCGGTCACCCTGGAGAAGGCCATCCGGAACCATTTCAGCTATGCCGAGGCCTCGGCAGCGAGAGAGCTCAGGCTCAAGTTCCGGCAGGGGAGGGTGAGCCTTGCCATCGGCATCGGTTTCCTCCTCCTCATGGGGGGCATCTCCACCCTCATATCCCCCTATACCCAGCACGGGTACGTCGCCTGGGTTGCCGGGGGGCTCCTCATCGTCGCCTGGGTGGCCATGTGGGAGCCCATCAACATCTTCCTCTACGGGTGGTGGCCCATCAGGAGGAAGCGGAAGATCTTCGAGAAGATAACCGGGATGCCGGTCGAAGTCCGGCATGACGATAAGCCGGACGAGGGTTCCCCGGTCCCCGCCACCCGGACCGAGGAGTGAGGGTGGTTTCGTAAGAGGGAGGGTCCGAAGGACCCGACCTCGAGCGATGAGCGAGGTTTCATCAGAAACCGAGCTGGAGCAACCGCCATCAGGCGGATGCGACAAAGTCGCGAAGAAACCGACCTGGAGCGAACCGCCATCAGGCGGGGTGCGACCCAGGCTTCCTTCGGAGTCAGTCAGCAGATGGTACTAACATGGATACGCCTCTCTCCGACCCGGACCTTATTGCTCCCTGCGGCATGAACTGCGGCATCTGCAAGGCGCACCTGCGCGAGAGGAACCCCTGTCACGGGTGCTCCCACGCCGAACAGAACCGGCCAAAAACCCGGGTGAATTGCCGGCTGCGCCTCTGCGACAAACGCCAGGGGAGGTTTTGTTATTCCTGTAACGATTTTCCCTGTGATCGCCTGAAGAGCCTGGATCGCCGGTACCGGGTGCGGTACGGGATGAGTGAAATTGATAACCTGGTATTCATCAGGGACCAGGGGCTGGAGAGATTCCTGGAAGAGGAACGCAGGAAATGGCTCTCTGAATCGGGGGTCCTCTGCGTGCACGACAGGATGTACTACAGGGTCAGGCCCGGGTGACACGGAGTACCTGCTGACGCTCCCTCCCCCGAGGGCAAGACGACGACGACGACAATGAATCCCGAGAACTTCCCATCGCATTATCCGGAGGAAACCGATCCGTCATCGGGGCGATCACGCCCCGAGAGCAGGATGACGACGATGACCAATCCCAGGGATCTCTTGAAAAACGGGGGAAAAAGTGACAGGGCCGGATCCTATTTCTCTTCTGAGTACAGGCAGCCCTGGACGTCGTGCCCGAGCCTGCCGATGGCATCGGCCCGGCACCGCTGGCAGTGGCGCATCTGCCGGAGGTACTTCGAGCACTCGTCCTGCATCTTCCGCTTGTCTGCGGGGGTGGGGGGGGTGATACTGGCGAACTTGTACTGGGGAATGAGGGGGATGACGTTGAAGGTGTAGACCCCGAGCTCGGAGGCCTTCTTCGCGATGTCCGGGATCTGCATGTCGTTCACGCCGGGAATGTAGACGGTGTTCACCTTCACGATCATGTGCCGCTTCACCGCCTGCCGGATGCCCTCGATCTGGTTGTCCAGGAGGAGCTGCGCACCCTCCTCGCCGTGGAGCCTCTTCCCCTCCCAGGTGACGAAGGAGTAGATCTTCGCCCCCATGGCGGCATCCAGGGCGTTCCAGGTGACGGTGATGTTCCCGACGTCGTACTCCTCCAGGAGGTCGATCTTCGCCGGGAGGAGGAGCCCGTTCGTGCTGATACACTTGATGAGGTTGGGGAACTCGATCTTCGCGAGCCGGAGGGTCTCGAAGGTCTCCTCGTTCGCCAGGGGCTCGCCCGGTCCCGCGATCCCGAGGACCTTGATGTACGTGAACTTCTCGAGGGCCTTTCTTACCATGGCGATGGCCTCGGCGGGGGAGAGGACCCGGGTGGTGACCCCCGGCCGGGACTCGTTCACGCAGTCGAAGTCCCGGATGCAGTAGTTGCACTGGATGTTGCACTTCGGGGCCACGGGGAGGTGCATCCGGCCGAAGGCATGGCAGGCCTTCTCGGAGAAGCAGGGATGGTCCCGGATCCTGCGGAGCGTGGTGGGGTCCCAGGGGACCTCCTTCCCCTGGACCGTCGCCGTCGGGTATGCTTCCTCGGTCATGGTACTACCAGATCATGATGAAGTGATCCTATATCAATTGCAGGGAGAGGGGGCAGGAACACCAGTCCCCTGTCTCACTCCCCGGTATGGAGGTCGTTCACAGGGCGAACCCGGATCTTTCCTGGTCCGGGCGGGAAGGGACAGGAGGGCTCGTCCC
>JAJRCS010000101.1 GCA_028678815.1 Methanomicrobiales archaeon
CCAGTCGGCGCAGGGGGAGAAGACGGGCAAGTGGACCACCGTCATCTCCGTCGCCGTCTTTGTCGAGGACAACAACGGCCAGGTACCGGCGAAGCCGGCCGCTGCCCCGCCCTCCCAGGAACCCGATCAGAAGGCGAAGTAGAGGACGAGGATGGCCGCCGTGAGGGCGGCCCCCAGGCCCGCCACCGCCTTTTCCCGAAGCCCTCCCGGGAGCCTGAGCGCCACCAGGCAGATAGCGATGTAGGGGACGAGGGTCGTCACCACCGCGATGGAGGCGAGGAGGGCGAAGGAGTTGGAGAAGAAGAGGAGGCATCCCGCGAGGATGCAGGAGACCACGAGGGCGGCCTTGGGGGTTCCCCGGGGGGTGAGCTCGGCGAGCCGGGGGATGCGGAACCTCCCCCCGAGGTTCTGGAGGACCCGGGACGTGCCGATGATGTAGGCGTTCAGGGCGGAGAACATGGTGACGATCCCGATGAGGGCGACGAGGGGGGCAGCCCCGGTGAAGAGGATCCCGGCCGCGGTGGCGATGGGCGCCGGGGACGCGGCCAGGGCCTCCGAACCGACGGCGCCGATGAGGGCGGTGTTCAGGACGAGGTAGATGGCGCAGACGGAGGTCATGACAATGAGGAGGGCGCGGGAAATGGCCCGGGGGTCCCGCGTCTCCTCCACGGGTATGGCGCTGATCTCGAACCCCGTATAGGGCCAGAACACGATGATTGCCACGGCGAGGATATCGGCGAGGGCCACCGGCTCGGTGGGCACCAGGTTTTCCACCTGGATGAAGGGGATGAGCGCCACGGCAATGATCACGATGGGGACGACCTTCGCCGCGGCGAGGACGACCTCGGTCCGGCTCGAGAGGGCGATCCCGATGAGGTTCAGGCCGAGGAAGGCCATGATGACGAAGATCTCGGCGGCGAGGACATGGGGCACGGAGAAGAAGGTGAAGTACTCCCCGAGGCCCGCGGCGATGGTCGCGATGCCGAAGACCGAGGAGACGAGGTAGAGGGTGGCGAGGGCCCCCGAGGCGAGGGGCGGAAAGACCGGCTCGAAGATGGAGAGGAAGGGGGTGCCCGACGGCGAGCGGGCCTGGATCCAGGCGAGGGAGAGGGCGACGCAGGAGGCCGAGAGGGCGACCGCGGCCCAGGCGAGGAGGGAGGCGGGGCCCGCGATCCCGGCGGCGATGCCGGGGACGACGAAGATGCCCGAGCCGATGGTCCCCCCGATCCCGAGGCTCACGAGCTCCACGAGGCCGAGGGACTTCCGGTAGGCAGGTGCAGCCTTCGCAGGGTTCTCCACCGGGGCACCTCCCCTCAGAGGGGAATGCAGAGTATTGGGACGCCCCTGTTATGAATCCGTGGTATCCCGCCGGCACGCCGGTGCAGGCAGACCCGTCTCCGGCAGGCCCGGTGCACACCCCTGCCGGGAGCAACACTTTCGGGGTGCCCACGGCGAGGGTTTATCCCGGCCCTGCGACGAGTCACCCGCATGAACATCAAGGAGACGCTGGAGACCTTCCTCGAGGAGGGGAAGGACTGGGAACGGAAGCAGACCTCCATCCGCGGAGTCACGATCCTCCGGATGCCCCGGACCACGACCCGGCCACCCACCCTGGCCATGGAGATCAATCCCGTCGATGACCGGGGCCTGCAGATGAAGAGGAAGGGCATCATGATCCGGAGCCCGAGGGAGCTCGAGGCCCTGCGGGGGGTCCTCTCGGACCCGAAGGTCGTGAACCTCATGGAGGCCCTCGCCCTGGTGGTCCCGCCGGTCCCGGCAGGGGGAAAAGAGCCGGCTGCCGGAGTCATCGAGATCTAGGGACGGAAGAACCGCGGAGAGAAGGAAAGGGAGATGAGAGCCGTGCAGGGAAGCACCGAAGAGCAGTCCCCGGTCCCGGGGACCGGGCCTATGCAAAGGAGAATCGCCCGTAGCGGCCGCCGCCGCCCGGGAAGAGCCGTACCCTTCCTGTCCGGAGGCTGGCGATGGCATCGCCGGCACCGGGGTGGAGTTCCCGGATCTCCTCCACCGGAACGTCCACGAGCACCCTAATCTCGTTCCCGAAGGCCGCGAGGAAGGAGTCGTAGAGCGCGGCGACCTTCTTCGTGTGCGGGCTCGAGGTCCCGAGGACACGCTGGAGGATCTCGGCGAGGGGGATGAGGTGGAGGTAGGGGGGCCGGGATGCAGCCGGCATGTCGGAGAGCTCCCGGGCACGGTCCGAGACCCCCTTCTTGAGGAGCCCGCCATCGTCCGGGCACCTCCAGGAGAGGCGGACTGCCTCGTCGAGGGTGAACTGCCGGTAGCACCGTGTGCAGGCCGTCCGGTTGTATTTTCCCTCCTCGGGGAAGAACCCGGCATTCATCGCGATCATCCCCTGGCGTACTGCCCCGAGGATGGCCTTCTCCGACGGGGCGGGAACCTCAAGCCGGTTGAACTCCCGGCCGAGCTTCGCCGGGGAGGGGCTGTGGGCATCGGAGTTGGTGAGGAAGGGGATCCCCCTGAGCTCGGAGATCCCCGCCCCGTACGAGGAGTCGGCCGAGAGGCCGAGCTCCAGGAAGTCGGGGCGCTCCTCGCCGTAACACTCCCCGAGCCGGTCGAAGGAGGCGTAGAGGGAGGTCCAGGGAGTGAAGGCATGGGCAGGGCCGAGGAGCCCTCCTGCCTCATGGACCTCCCGGGCGATCTCCTGGCCGGAGAGCCGGACGTGGGGCCGGCCCATGGTCGCGAGGGAGGGCGCGGAGGGGGCGAGCCGGCGGGCGAGGTCTGCGAAGATCCCGAAGGACTCGGCGAGGATCAGGTGGTGGACCCGGTCCCGGTCCTCGACCTCGGCCGAGGGGATGACGAGGACCCCTCCCCCGGAGGGCGTCTCCTCCCACATCTCACGCCATGCCCTGTGGAGGGCGTCCCCGCTCGCGACGGCGGAGATCCCCTTCCTCCTGCACCCTGCGAGGATAGAGGCGGGGACCATGGTCCGGGAGGAGGCGATGGAGAACCGGGAATGCAGGTGGAGGTCGGCGTCGAGGAACATGGTCATCCGATGTACCGGAGGGCGTCCTCATCCCCCGCCCGCTCGCTCTCGGTGAGCTTCGCGATGATACTCTCCATCTCCGCCG
>JAJRCS010000109.1 GCA_028678815.1 Methanomicrobiales archaeon
CCCGTCTCGGCGGCAAATCCCTGGTACGATTCCAGTTTCACCATCCTCATCCCCATGGTCCGGATGATGCGCCATCCACCTATGGACGTGCCGATGCCCATGGTCAGCGAGCAGAGGAGGATGACCCAGGGGGGGATCTGGAAGCTGGGGAGGATGCCCCCGAGAACCAGGGCCAGGGTGAAGACCCCGATGAACTTCTGGCCGTCGTTGCTCCCATGGGCGAAGGCCATGAAGGCCGAGGAGGGGAGCTGGAGCCTGCCGAAGAGCGTCCGCATGTTCCCCCGGTGCGACCCCTTGAACAGCTTGTAGATGGATAGGGTGAGAAGCCATCCCCCGAGGAATCCGAGGAAGGTCGAAAAGAACAGTCCGATGATGACCTTCACCCATCCGGACCAGAGGAGCGCCTCGGTCCCGCCCACCGCAAGGCCGGCCCCGGCGAGGCCGGAGACCAGGGCATGGCTCTCGCTCGTGGGGAGGCCGAACCTCGCCGCGAGGGAACTCCAGGAGACGATGGCGATCATGGCCGCCGCGATGGTGGAGAGGTTGATGACCGATGAGTCGACGATCCCCTCCCCGATGGTGAAGGCAACGGCCGTTCCCGAGAAGGCACCCGCGATGTTGAGGAGGGTGGCGAGGATGACGGCCCTCCTCGGCGAGAGGACCCGGGTGGACACCACGGTTGCGATGGCGTTCGGCGCATCGGTCCAGCCGTTGACGAACTCGGCGGCGAGGACGAGGAGGAGGACCAGGACCAGGCTGAGGGTGAGTTCTCCGGACACAGGCTGCCGTCTCCTTCCTCCGGGGGCAGAATGAAGCGGGCTCGCTTCAGGGATCCCGGGTGTGCACGATACTGCAATCTCCGGGGGGGATAATAGCATTACCGATCCCCCCTTCACGAATCCGGTTCTTCCCCGGCCTCCTCCCAAAATCCGAGAGCCGGGAGAACCCCGCCGGCCTGCAGAAGGAGGGGCATGGATGATGGGAGGGGACGCTGCCTGGGACCGTCTCCTGTATATGGAGACGTGAAACCGGACCAGGAAATAGAAAACCTTAACCCAATCGGGATGGAGAGATGTAATACCGATGGCTGCCCGCTTTTTTGACCGTTTCTTCAAGCCACAACCCCACATCGTGGAGAGCCCCCGCCCGCCCTCCATCGCCCACGGGGCGGGGATGAACATCCCCGAGTACAAGGTGAAGCCCTACTTCCTCTGCGCCTCGGTGGAGATGGGGAACACCACGACGAAGTGCATCCTCACGGGCACCAGCCTCGAGACCGGCTTTGCCTATGTCATCAACAAGACGGTCCGGATGAGCCGGGACATCCGCCCCCCGAAGCCGGGCGAGGAGATCTTCGGGGAGACCATCGACGGGACGCAGATCACCCGGCAGTCGGTGACGGAGCTCGTCCGGGACATCATCATCGAGTGCCACCGGGAGGTCCACCTGGACATCAACACCGACCTGGACTTCGTGGTCCGGTCTACCGGTGTGGTGGCCGAGATGGAGTCCCCGGACCAGGTCGGGGACTTCGTCATCGCCCTCGCGAACGGCTGCCTCCTCGCCGGGGTCCCGCCCCGGAAGATGACCCCGCCCATGGCGAAGGAGAACCTCTCCCAGAAGCTCCAGCCCTTCAGCTTCACCGACAAGGTCGTCTTCGTGGGGGCGGTGGCCGGCGTCGTCCCGCCTCTTGGCTCCACGGGGGTCGAGATGGTGGCGAACGAGATGGAGGGGGAGCTCGCCATGGCCGGGATCAAGGAGGGGGCGAAGTGGACCCCCGTGGACTTCCGGAACCCCTGCATCACCATCGACTTCGGGACGACCCTCGACGGCCGGATCACGAGCGATGTCCCGAAGGACGCAGAGAACCCCTTTGCAAAGACCATCGGGAACTTCTGCGGCCTCGCCGGGGCCATCCCCGATGCCGTCGTGCGGGGGAGCGGCCTCGTGGACCCCCGGACCGGCTGCGCCCTCGATGTCTTCGGCGAGGCCGCCTCGACGGGCATCTTCCGGGCGCGGGAATCCCGGGTCGTCGATGATTACGTGGAGCGGTGCCGGAGGCACATCGATATCCGGGTCGTCCCCCCGGAGCGGAACCGGTTCGGGAGGGTCCCGGTCTACGCGGACATCGCCGCGAAGTCGGGGGTCTTCCTCATCGGGTGCGACTGCGGGGAGAACGGGAGCGACATCCCGAAACTCGTCGAGATCGGGGCGGAGATCTACCGGGACCACGGGCTCCCCACCATGAACCTCGTGGTGGACCGGGTCTGTGCCGACATGGCCCTCCGGCTCGTGGACGTCGCCGTGAAGGCAAACCTCGTCCCGCCCAACTCCTCCATCGGGTTCACCGGCCGGGCGGCCATCTCGGGGAACAAGCCCTCCCTGATCCTCGAGGGGATCGCGGAGCGGGGTCTGTACGACAACCCGAACGACCACCTGGTCTTCGTGGACGACGGCCTCGGCCGGGGAGCCGCCCTCATGGGCCGGTGCATGTGCTCCCTGGGGAAGCCGAGGAACCCCCTCGGGGGCGTCCGGGGAGGGCCATGTATTATGAAGAGAAGGATGAAGATAGGGAAGTGAGTGTGAGGACTGGCATGCCGGAAGAGGAATTGTTCGACGTCATCATCCCGCCCGGGGTCCCGAAGACCATCATCATCGACACCATGTCGAAGTTCGACGTGCAGGTCGTGGAGCGGAAGATGCCCCTCTATTTTGCGAACATGGACGGGACCGAGCGGGAGATCCTCGCCTTCCGGGGAAAGCGGGAGGTGGCCGTCGAGGTGGAGAAGTACCTGAAGGAGGAGCTCGCGAAGTTCATCGAGGCCGGGGGGAGCACGGAGAGGCGGCTGCCCCGGAAGCCCCCGGAGCCTACCGAGCCCCCGGCCTGAGCAGGGCGGCGAGGAGGGCCTTCTCCGTGTGGAGCCGGTTCTCCGCCTGGTCCCAGACGATGCTCCGGGGCCCCTCCAGGACCCCGTCGGTGATCTCCTCCCCCCGGTGGGCGGGGAGGCAGTGGAGGACCACGGCACCGGGAGAGGCGAGGGAGAGGAGCCCCTCGTCGATGGTGTACCCGCGGAAGGCGGCGAGCCGCTCCTCCCGCTCCGCCTCCTCCCCCATGGAGACCCAGACATCGGTGTAGAGGGCGTCCGCGTCCCGGGCCGCCTCCCGGGGATCGCCCGTCAGCGTGATCTCTGCCCCGGCCGACCGGGCAGCCTCGATGATCCCCCGCTCCGGGCGGTAGCGCCCCGGCGAGGCCACGGTGAGCTCCAGGCCGGCCATGCCGGAGGCGAGGATCAGGGAGTTGCAGACATTGTTCCCGTCCCCGATCCAGCCCACCCGGAGGCCGTCCGTGTGCCCGAAGTGCTCCGAGAGCGTGAGGAGGTCCCCGAGGATCTGGCACGGGTGCTCCCGGTCCGAGAGACCGTTGATCACAGGCACCGAGGAGTGCCGGGCGAACTCCTCGATGGTCCCGTGGGCGAAGGCCCGGATCATGACCCCGGCCACGTACCGGGACATCACCCGGGCCATGTCCCGGATCTCCTCCCCCCGGCCGAGCTGGAGGTCCTTCGGGTTGAGGAAGATGGCATGCCCGCCCAGCTCCTCCATCCCGGCCTCGAAGGAGACCCGGGTCCGCGTGGAGGCCTTCTCAAAGACCATGGCAAGGCACCGCCCCGCGAGGATCCGGCGCTCCGCCTCGCCTCCCCTCGCCTTCTTCATCCGGGCCGAGTCGTCCAGGAGCTGCACGAGGTCATGGGGCTCCAGGTCAAGGATCGAAAGAAAGTCCCTCCTCATCGTATCGCCTCCATGTGGGCCGTCCGCCTCGCGAGGAGCTCCCGGGTCCCGATGTCCCGGCGGTGGTACACCCGGCCCTTTGATGAGGAGGCCGCCGCCTCCGCCGCCCGCTCGGCCTCCTCCAGGGTGCCCGCGATCCCGACGAAGGCGAGGGTCCGGGAGGTGAGGGTGGTGAGGGCCCCGCCCCGCTCCTCCACGTTCGCGTAGTAGAGGCGCACCGCGCTGCCCTCCGCGGGGACGACCGGCTCGCCCTTCCTCGGGGAGTCGGGGTACCCCTCGGGGACCAGGTACTTGCAGACCGTCGCAAGCCTCCCGAACCCGACCTTCCGCGCCGAGAGGTTTCCCTCGATGATCCCCTCGATGACC